>JALOOK010000013.1 GCA_025454445.1 Oscillatoria sp. Prado101
ACCCGGTTTCTAAAGCATAAATTTTTCTTTGATGCGCTGAATTTGCTCTAGGAATTCTGCGCCTTTTTGGGGGTTGACCATTGCGACAAAATTGGCAAATCCCTGCAGGGAGGCGAGAAGGGTGTCGGAGTTTCCCCAGTGTTTGCCTTCTAAGCCGTCTTTCTCGATTTGGTAGAGTGTGGCGCGGAAGCGTTTTAAGGTTTCTCTGGAGATGTTGGGGTGGCTGTTGACGACTATGCCGGTGACTTCTTGCTGCCGGTTTTTGCGCAGGATTCGGGTTTTCTGTTCGTTGATGGCAAATCCTTCGTGGGCGACGATTGACTCTGTGCGCCTGAGGATGTTGCAAATGTGGCGCAGGCTCTCACCGGCACCGGAAAAGGTGAGGTCGTCTGCGTAGCGGGTGTAAGTAAAGCCGAGTTCTTGCGCCATCTGAACCAGCCGCCGGTCTAAGCGCCGGCACAGCAAGTTGGTAATCGCTGGAGACGCGGGGGAACCTTGTGGGAGGTGCCGGTCGCTAGTCGCTACAAAGTAAGTCTTTCCGTCTAATTCCACTTCTTCAATTTCTGATTCCGTACAGAGCAACCCGAAGATGGTAGCGGCGGCTTCTGAATATCCGAAAGACTGGAAAAGTCCTTTAACTCGTTTGTAGGAAATCGAAGGAAAGAAATCTTTGAGGTCGAAGTTGATAATAACGTCTGCGGCGACGTGAGGTTGGGCGTTGGTGAGGATGGAGCGCTCGCGCCTGAATCCGTGAGCGGCGTCGTGAAGTTCCAGCTTTTCCAAAATATTGCTGAGTATCCAGTGCTGCGCTCGCTTCAAGCGCGGCATGGGGGCGGAAATCTGCCGCTCGCCACCCGTTTTTTTGGGAATTTTGAAGCGAATGTAGTGGGAGGTTGTTGAGGTTTTGCGGTCAAAGGCGAGAAAGCGCAATTCGCCGACCGAAATTCCCATTGCGGCGGCAATTTCTTCTGCTGTTTGGCAGGAGGGCAAGCTGTTACTTTGCAAACGTTCCTGATTGCCTTCTGTGCGGTTGAGCCCACCAGAAACATCTTCCCCCAGATAGAGGATTTCTTTCTGTTTTTTCTCTCGCCACGCTTGTGCGCGTTCTTGACGCTCTCTTTCTCGCCGGTCTTTTGTTTCCTGACGCTTGCGCCGCGACTCAGCGAGTCGCTGCTGCAGCATTTGTTTGCGGAGCGCTTGTTCGTTTTGCAGGCGGGATGTCTCGCGCCTCAGTTCATCCAGCTCCCGCCGGATTTCTCCTTTGCGCCGGATTTCATCGGCTGGATCTTGGGGTATTTCGCCTTGTGCCGGCCAGAATCCGTAGCGAATCATCTCTTCGAGGATGACTTCTTCTCTGCCAATTTGCCAGATGCGTTCGTAGAGTTCTTGGCGGGTTCTCGGTTGGTCAGTCATGGTGCCGGTGTTATATTTTGTTTTTATTGTAACCGCAGATGCACGCTGATGGACGCTGATAAGTCGCGTTTATCTGCGTTTATCTGCGTTTATCTGCGGTTAAAAATACCAAGAATAAAAAATCACGCGCCGCTAAGCTTTGGTTGCCCCTTCGTAAACCTCCCAGGACTAGACTGCTCAACTCAAGCGGTCTCAGGTACTGTCGATCATTCACTTCGCGGAAGTCACACTGGAATATCGACAGTACCTGAATGACCGCACAGTCAAGAGCAGGCTAGTGATGCGTGTCTGGACTGAGCGCAAGGACGGCGATCCACCGCCCGGATTGCAAGGCTGTTTCCCTCGTAATTAGCGTGCGCGTGATGGAATTACCGGCTCTGGCGAGCGTGTTGCATTCGCAGGGCCAGAATGTGTTCGCACGGGCCTTTGTACAGCTTGTTTTGCTGGTGCCAGTTGCAATTACATTCTGCACCTATTATACGCTCGTCGCCATCAACTGTCAAGGAGGGGTTTAAAATTTTTTCCCGGTCTTGGACAGTGCCTTGCAGTGCCAGCGCTCCTGCGGAATCGCCGGTGACTGAGGTAACAGTGACGGCATTTTGGGTCAAGAAGCGAGTGGCCTTTTCTTCTCGCTCGTTGGCAAAGCGCAGGCGCTCCACCGGCAGGGGTTCGCGGCTGAGCTCTCGGACTCGGTATACTTGCTTATTCAAGTCGTAAATGGCCCGACCGGCTTGGGTGTAGGCGCTCAACGCTCCCAACACCGCCGCGCGGTTCAGGTTGAGGCGCTGCGCCAAAATGTCAGGAGTTTCTAACCAAGTGTGCCTCAATTCATCAAAGATCAGTTGCTGGGTGTAGGAGTCTACATCGGCGCGGGGTGCCATCAAGTCGAAGTTGCCAGATTGCGACCAATCATTGGCTGTCCACCCCGACAGACCGAGGGTAAAAGACATGTCGCCCAAGTCGGCAACGTAGAAGGATGGCATGCCGTTTCCTAGCAGGTGAACGGTAAATTTTTTGGCGATGGGGATGAGGCGTTCCAGGATGTGAATGCGCCGGCGTCCCCACACTCGAATGACTTTTTCATCACTGCCGGTATAGGGGGAGCGAGGGCAAACCAGTTCAATGTTCCAGGGTTCAAAGACGACGCGCACCGGCTCTCCGGGTTTGAGGTGGTAGCGCAGACTGCGCGGACCTTTTTGCTCTTTGTGCCGGCGCAGGATAAAGCAGAGGTTGTGAATGTCCATTGGGTGCAAGTCAAACCGGGTTGCCGGCAGGGACATTGCCGAGCTGACTTGCAAGAACCCCCTCACCCAGCTGTCCGGCAAATCGATTTTGACTTCCTTAAATGTCTCTTCGTTGGTGGTTTGAACCTCAAAGCCCGACGGGTCGATTTGAAATTGGGTTGTCTTGTAGCTGCGGATTTTCTGGAACTCGTCGTAGAGTGCGGCTGAGTAGTCGATATTGGTGGTGCCGCAAGCGAACTCGCTGATCTTTTTAAACACCTCGTAGCTGGCACCCAGGCGACCGTAGCTGGACTCATCGACGCTGAAACACTCGAAGAACACCTCATCCGGGTGGACTGTGATTACCGGGTCAAAGAGAAAGTAGATATCGAGTTGCTTTTTGAAGACGTATTGACGGAATTTCTCTCTGGCGTCATAATAAGGTTTCAGGCGAGAGTAGGTGTGCCGGTCAAGCTCGGTGAGTTCCGCTTGCAACACCTTTACTTTCTCAGCGACTTCCCGGCGCATAGAGGCGACTTGCTGCCAGTCTATTTCCTCTTGTTTCGCCCGCCACTCCTTATAAGCGGTCTTGTCTTTTGGTTTGAACCGCAAATCGGAAACGACGACATCGTGCAAGGCGCTAATCGCTTCGCGAAAGGCGACATTTTGCCGCAATTCGCCGATAAAATAGGTGGGCGGGCGCTTGACATCTGGCGAGAAAGACATCTGGGTGCTTCCGCCGGTGTCGCTGACTGCTGTGCTTCCTTTGTAACTGTAGTTGAATTCCATAGTAAGTGTTTGTGCTATCGGTTGGTTGGAAAAAGTTTTTCAGCTTGCTATTTGGCGTTGGGCGTGAGTGGGATGAACCCCACCCCCAACCCCCTCCCCGCCGGCGGGGAGGGGGCTAAGAGGTTCTATTTGGTGAGCACTCATCTTCATCTGACCGTTGGATAACATCCTAGCTGTCTTTTAACGCCTTCCGGGAGTGGGACAGGCGTCTCCCCCTCGTGAAGGCCACCGGCACGACACCCGCGCCCACACCCCGAAGGCGTAGGACAGGCGTCCCGCCTGTCCCTGAATGGGCCGGCACCGGCACGACACCCGCGCCCACTCCCACCGGCGAATCCCCACGCCGTCCCAATCCAAAACTTTATTCAGCATATATGCCGGTGTCAAAGAATATCGGTGAACCCACCCCTAAAACTAGAGATGCCGCCCACCGGCAATTCTATTATAACCCTTTAATATACTGCTTAAGTACAGGTAACAGCGTGTAAAGATTGTCTCGTTTTTCTATCAAGCACCGGCGCGATAGGGATTGCAGTGCGTTGGGCAACTCTGAGGATGGAATTCGCCCCTTTTCTAGCAAGCTGTCCCGGCACAACGGCCCACTTGCCCCAGCCAGCACGAACATCACGGATTTTTCTATGTCAGACAAGCGATTAAACTGCAGCCGGCAAACATCTTTCACATCTTCCGGCAACACTATGCTATCATTTTGTAAGAAGTCAGTCACGCGGCTTTCCGACTCTTCAATGAGAGTGGCCACACTTTTTAACCAGAAAGGGTTGCCTTGGTAGCGGTCAGTAAGTGCGTCCCACTCCTGTTCTTCTGTTAACCCGCTATCTCTGAGGATTTGCCGGCTGGCTGCGGTGTCCAAACCAGTGAGGGTTAAGGTGCGAATGGGGCTATTTGGGCTTTTGAGTTGAGCGACTTCTCTGGGTGGCTCCCAACCAACGAGCAGGAAACAGCTGTTATGCGATAATTCTGCTATCTCTTTGAAAAGGGAGCGATACTCTTCGCATGCCGGTTTGTACTGACCGGCATGCTGTCCGCTACTGAAGAGGTTGTGAATCTCATTTAGGATAACCAAACACCGGTGCTTGTCCAAATATTTGATGAGGGGTAAGCGCCTGGTGTTGGTTGCGGATGGGTTGCTGTCCTGCGGTTCTGAGAAAAACTCAGTCAGGTTCTCTTGCAGTTCCGCCGGCGTGGGGGATGAGTTGAGGTTGCGCCAAAGCACATATTGAAACTGGTTTTTAATTTGCTGTGTGAGTTGCGCGGCGAGGGCGGTTTTGCCAATTCCGCTGATGCCGGTGAGCGCGACCAGGCGACAGCGTTCTTGTAAAATCCAGGTTTGCAGGGTTTCCAGTTCGCCGGTGCGACCGTAGAAAACACGCAACTCCGGCATCTCGCTCAAATCTTGAGTCAGGGTTGGGGTTTGTTGTGGGCTAGATGGTTCCTGCTGTGGTGGGTGTGAGTTCGTTATATTGAGCGAATGCCTGTTCTCCCCACAAAAGTTAACACTGCTATTCTGTACCGAGCCTTGTGCGACATTTGAAAACAGGGCTATTTGCCATCTTTCCATTGCTGAGCGTAAATTCGATTTACTGACTTTTTCCCCCAACCGTTGTGAAATAATCTGCCATAATTCCGAGGCCACCTCCCTAACACGAGCCTCCGATAGGTTAACCGCCTGGGCAATTTCTTGGTAGTCCTTATCTTCCCATGTCCCGCGCAGAATCTTCTCTTGCAAGTCATTCAGGTGCTTATTCGTTTGGGCCCACACCAGCTCGTCGGCGAGTTTTAGCACTTCCTTAATGTCCATACAGTCGGGTAAATGTCACTGCTGGCTGTATTGTACCCTACATTTCCCGACTTCGGCCTACATTCCCCTACATTCCCCTACATCTCCCTACATTTCCATATATCTCCCTATATTCCCCTATATTTCCCTACATTTTTCATCCTGGCAGGTGGAAATGATCCTACAATTCCCTACTTTTTACTGCAGGCAATCTCAAGAAGTATCGCTTATATTAAAAGCACTGTTCGCACTTTTAAAAGGTTGGACACTTTATGTTCGATCCCATTAGTCTGACAATTCTTGGGGTTTCCTTGATGGCTGGTGGCTGGGCGGCTAAAGCAGCATATGATGAGGAAGAAGATCCAAAGACGAAGAAGACACTGGCCGCTGTTGATAAGGGACTGACGATTGCTGCAAAGACCATCACAGTAGGCAGTGGAATAGCTGCTTTGGCCAAGCAAAATCAAAACTCTTCTCAACAGCCATCTACCTCCAGTACACTCCCCTCCAGTCAATTACGACAACTCCTGAACACTCCCCCCGGTCAGCTTACCTCCAGTCAAATGCAGCAAATGCTGAACGTACCCCTCCCTAACTTCAACAATATCCTGGGCGGTGGTGGCTTTGGTGGCTCTGGCGGGTGCTAGAGAGGCAGTGCTTCTGCTGTTTAGGCCAGGTCAGCCTCATTTTCTCAAGCTGTATAAGCCAAGGCAGTATAAACAATTGCTCAATTTATTTGGGTTGCGTTTCCCAGTGCGGGAAATGCAACTTTTTCTTGGCGGGCAGGTGCTTACAGAGGTACGACAGCGCCCGATATTGACCCCTCCGCGTGGGCCGGCACCGGCACGACACCCGCGCCCAAACCCCGAAGGCGTAGGACAGGCGTCCCGCCTGTCCCTGAATGGGCCGGCACCGGCACGACACCCGCCGCACTCCGTTGGGCATTAATAGGGGGTTTACACCCTACGTCTTCTTTTGTGGGTAGGTTTTTCGGTTCTGGCTTGCGCTTTGGGGATAGGCGTTGCATGAGCGGATGTAATCTTTTCCCTGAGTCCCACAAATAGTCGCCCTCATGCTTCGCCCCTACAGAAAATCCACTGTAGGGGCTTTCGCATTGGCGTCTTGAATCCCTGGAAAGAGGCGGATAAAATCTATCTAGCTAGCCGACACCCTTTCCGCCGGAATACAAAAGTTGGATGCTCCCATAACCCTATTGATTAGAACCTTACTACCGCTCTCACGCTCATGTCTAGAAAACCGCGCCATCTCCCAACCGGCTACTCCTATCATATCACGACTCGCTGCAACAACCGCGAGTTCAACTTATCGCGGCGGGACTGCCGGGAGGTGTTCCTCTATGCGATTAAGAAAGCGCCCGATAAGTATCAATTCAAACTGTACGCCCTCTGCATTATGTCCAATCACGTCCACTATCTCATCGAACCGGCGCAGTCGGAAGATTTGCCTAAAATTATGCACTTCCTCAACTGGTATACTGCCATGTGTTTCAACCGCATGCTGAAGCGCACGGGCCATTTTTGGGAAAAGCGCTATTACTGCGACGGATTTGCCCCCTCAGATAGGGAACGCGCTTTAAACACCCTCCGCTACATTCATGGCAATCCAAAAGCTGCCAAAATGCGCAAAGGCTTTTTCTATGATTTCAGCAACTACGGAAGTTACGAACGCCTGACAGACGATGGACTCACCCAATGGCATCCAGCTTTCTTGCAACTGGGCAGCACTCTTGAGGAGTGTGCCCAGAAGTATCGTGGATTTTGCCAAAAGTACAAACCCAAGGGAAAAACCCCAGCCCGGTCCCACTGGGGAAGCCGGTTTTTAACTGGGGTTCATATCAACCCTTCTCCCGAAAAGAAGCGCTCAACTAGGGCCAATGCCACTCAGAAAGTGGCCGCCGAAACGGGGTGCCAGGTATCGGGAAACGACCTACTGACACAGGTTGTGCGGCAGTTTATCGAGGCTAATCGTGCGCCAAAGGAAGCTGGGAAAGACTTTTGACATTTTTTGAGGGGAGTGTTATGATGAGGGAGTTACTCCGCATCATCGCCGGCAAAGGGAGGGATAAATGGGCCATACAATAGGGCCACAACCCCCCCCTCGGCACCGGCACCGGCAGTCGCGGGGGAGAGGCGCTCTACGGGAGCGGCTTGCTTCGGCATGACATTCTTTTTCATGGGATTTTATCTCCAAAATAACGAGTTCATGGCAGTCTGACCGGCTCCTCTCTCCCCTGGGTTTTCTCCTCATGGGGAGTCGGGTCCCAATTCCGACTTACTTGCTGGAATTGTTGCACACAGTGACTGTCGCCGTCAAGGGGTTTGTGAGAAAAATTTGTCAAATTTTTGTAAATTATTTTGTCAATATACCTTTTGTACCCGATCAATTCCCGCGCTTAGCCCGCCCCCACACCCCGAAGACGTAGGACAGGCGTCCCGCCTGTCCCTGAATGGGC
Organism: Oscillatoria sp. Prado101; assembly: GCA_025454445.1. Lineage (GTDB taxonomy): Bacteria > Cyanobacteriota > Cyanobacteriia > Cyanobacteriales > Oscillatoriaceae > Oscillatoria. The sequence continues at coordinate 7,697 of JALOOK010000013.1, forward strand.
CGGCACCGGCACAACACCCGCGCCCAAACCCCGAAGACGTAGGACAGGCATCCCGCCTGTCTCCTCCGTATTGTGAGCGCAGGCGAGACGACTAACTCCTCACCTCAGAAACCGGCTTCACCTGAATCGGTAACTCAATCCCCGGAAATCGCCGGCGAATCCTCACCATCATCTCAACCGCCGTCGCCTTATCCCCAATCGCCACTGTCACCGACTGGCGCGTCAGAATTTCCGCCACAATTCGCGCCGCCTCCTCACTTTTTTGCGCCTCCTTATCCAAAAACTTAAAAATCCGCCCTTTCGCCACGCGCCCCCGATTCACCTGACAGAGCACGGTCAGAAAATAGGGCACCAACTCTCGCAGCCGGTCGGCATTATCCGCCGCGTAACTCTCCAAATAATTCGTGGCAAACACCTGCATGTCCCCAGTCGGATGTTCCGAGAACTTCAGCAAATACTCTTCCCCATAACCCTCCTGAAAATTGCGCCTCACCAAATCCCGCCCAAACACCCGCACATCTTCCCGAACGCTGTCGCACACACTCACCATCACCTCTGGCATCCAGTCTTCCGCAGAAAATTCCGTGCTGAAAATCCGGCGAGCAAACTCCCGCGAATCCTCCCACTTCGACTCCAGCAACCGCACCCCAGCGAGCATTTCCTGCGAGTTCCCGCGCAGCCGGCCTAAAATTTCCCCAAACATCTCTCGCGCCGCTTCCCGCACAGCTAGAACCTCGTGACCGGCAAGCTTGACAATTTCGCTCGTCTCCAACCCCCCAACAAACCTGTCCCGATTTTCCTTGAGCACAAACCCCCCCAATTCTTGCACAGCGCCAGACTTCGCGCCCACCAGGCGCATCGCCGTCTCCTCGCTCACCCGCGACACCCACCCCGGGATGTCTTCCCGCATGACGCGCACCACATCCGCGTGAACGCCTTCATGCCTTTCTGGCACTACCAAAATCTCAATAAAATCAGCGGCTAGCCCGAAACCAAACTCCGGGAAATTGCTTGCTAAGCGCCGAATTGCTGGGCGGATAGCGCTGCGCAGATCGCCCGCTGGACTCACCGCCATTGCAATAATAAACGAGCGGTCGCTCATCAGCCTCTCATCCGGCAATTGCCCAAAAATCCTCACCCCAATTGCGCGTACCGACTCATGCGGCGACGCCAGAAGAGATTCTATCAAATCTGCCGGCAAGTCTACCGCCCTCATCTCGTGATTGAGCAAAATCCGCGCGCCCAACTCCTGAATTTCTGGCATCGGGTGCGCCAGCAAATCAAGGATAACCCCAAATCCCAAATTCCGCAACTGCGGCGTGAAACTAGCGAGCAAGGTTTCCGCAATTTCTTTCGCCAGTTCAGCTTGGCTTGCCTCAAGTGCCAGCAGCGCCACAATAATGCGCCCAATCAGCACCCTCGCAGTCGTGTCGCTCAAAATTGAAGAGCCCAGCAGCCGGCGGGCGAACCGGCGCGTGTCAGCTTGCGGGCTAGTCACCAAAGCAGCAATAAAATCGCTCTGTTCAAAAAAGCGCTCTCGCTGCTCTTCAATCCACCGGTAAGCTTGCGCCCGAGCTTCAGGCGACACGCAATTGACAGCAGCCAAAACCAACTGCCGGTTGGGTTCGGCGGGATTGTAGCGCTCCCTAGCCAGCTCAAATCCCAGCAGCGCCGTCACTTCATAAGCTTTGCCCAAAAGTGCGATGACTGTCTCAATATTCAGCTGATCACAGAATTGCCGGCAGACTCGCATTGCTTTAGCAGCAAACTGGTGAACCGGGCGACAGTTGCTTTGCAAAAGCAATTCCAGCAGCGCCTCTGGGTGTCGCTCCCAAAGTTCGGGAAATGCCTCCTCGCGCACTTGCGGTTCCGGATTTCCTGGAGTATAATTATCCTGACAGCGCCACGCTTTGGAACCCGGCTTTAACTCATAGCGCGGACTGTTTTCATAGAGAATGTGGTTAAAGGTGAGATAGCCGGCATAAACATCCCAATCGCTCTGGGAGACGAGGGTGCGCCAGTTAGAGCGATCCCACCGGTACACAGTTGAGTGTCTGACTTCCTGCGCGTCAGCATCGGAATACAGGAGCAAAACACCGGCAGCCATTTTCACATAGTCCGGATCGCCCTCTTCACCGAGTTGTTCCAGCGTGCGCCACACGCGCCGGCGCAGATATTCGCGAGTCCTGTCACTGTAAGCAATTCTGGGTTCAGGGCGCTGCATTTCCTGCTCGAACTCATTGAGTTCAACTTGTTCGTGCCGATCTTTTTTAGTATTGTACCTCCACCCATACTTCCTCAAATAGGTGCCGTCTGGGAGCTGAATGAAATTCTTGTCGCTGCGAAACATCCCCGCTTCTCTTTCAAACCGGTAGGCGAGGGTGCCGAAAACTTCTGCATCGTGCCGGTATTCAGCCATTTTGAAAATGTGGCGAATCTGCCGGAAGTAATTGGGTTTGAGCGGCGCGTCGCGCAAAACAGACAGCAGTGCGGGGCGCACATGTTCATTATCGATTTGATAAATCGCAGCGAGGACAGCAAAATGCGTGCTGTCTCCACCATCCAGATAGGCGCGAAGTGCCGCAGCAAACGCTTCAGACGAGCCATTTCGAGCTAATTCCCGCAACTCAGAAGGCAGTCGCTCTATTTTACCGGCTCGCATTTCTTCCCGCACCGGCTCGCCAGACAGCTTAAACAGCGCTTCCCAAGCAATGCGGCGCACAAATTCCGGATTCGAGTCGTCGCAGAGACGTTCCAGGGGAGCAATCGCACTTTCATCCCCGCACCAGCCTAGCGCCCAGGCAATGCAGTAATTTCTCAGCGGTTCGCCGGTGCCAATTAGCTGAATTAGCAGTGATGTGGCTTCCGGGATTTGCAGCTCACCGGCACGCCAAATCGCCCTTTCTAAAGGCCATTTATTATTCTCCCGACTCGCCAGCCGGTTCAGGATTGCCTGGTGTCGCGGATTGCCGGCAACCGGTGCGTTTGGCGCGGGCTCGCTAGATGCCTGCCCGGTGCGTGCCGGCGGCATTTCCTGATAGCCTTTCTTGACTTTTTCCCCCACCAATTTATCAAAAATTCGCTCAGCTTGCGCTAGGGGAACCGGCTGCTCAGTTTTTGTCCCTTCCTTCAGATTTGCGCCCCGGCGTCCATAACGAAAGTTCACCGTATAGCGATTCTCCCCCAGCCGGCAGAAATCCACTTCATAAACCTTGTCGGAAGCCCCTTCTTTAAAGTAAAGCGAAGTCCGCTTAATTAGTTCCATGCACATCCCTCAAATACAGCAGTTGAGCCAGCCGGTGCGGGCTGTTTTCCCCCGGAAATAAAAGCGCCCCAGCCAACGGAGCTGAGGGGGATGGTTAATAGTGTATCTCATGTTGCGTAAATAATCAACGGGATTGCCTGAAAAATTAATACTTCGTAACATCTCCTCGTTCCCAGGCTCTGCCTGGGAACGCCCCTGTGCCGGCTCTGCCGACTTCCGCCCCGGAACGCCCCTGTGCCGGCTCTGCCGACTTCCCCCTGGGAGCGGCGCTGGCTCCGCCGGCTTGCAAGCGCCGCTCTGGCGCTCTCCCCACCGGCACCGCCCGACCTGTAGAATTGCCGGTTGTTTCGTGCCAGTTGTACTTCTATGTGGTAATATGGTAGGCTAGTCTTGTCCTGAATTGAAACTTACCCTAATTTCCTATGCCAAAAACTTCCTTGAAGAAACCGACTGTCGTGACGCAAGCTCCCCAACAAGAGTGCGGACTGTCCAAATTGCCCCCCGCCGCTCTATCCCTAATGGCGGACTTTTTCAAGGTGTTATCAGAAGCCAGCCGGTTGCAAATCGTCTGCAGTCTCAAGTGTGGGCCGAAAAACGTCACGCAAATCATCGAAGAGACTGGTTTGGGGCAAGCCAATGTCTCCAAGCATTTAAAGGTCTTGGCCACAGCCGGCATCGTGACTCGCAGTCAGCAAGGCACGAGCGTGTATTACGAAATCGCCAATCCTTTTCTGTTTGAACTGTGCGATCTCGTCTGCGACTCTCTTTTCATGCAAATGCAGCAACAAAATCAGCAGCTGCAGCAACTCAAACTTTTGCAGGACTCCTTTTAATGACATGGATGCCAGCGAATTTTTCAGAGAATATGCAGCCGGCAAAAGGAATTTTTCTGGTGCGGACTTGTCTGGGGCGGAGTTCCGGGAAGCTAACTTAGTTCATCTCAATCTAACAGGCGCTAACCTCAGCCACGCTGACCTGCGAGAAGCGCGGCTAGGTCAAGCCAATCTCTCTCAGGCGAATCTCAGCCAAGCGAATCTGAGTGAGGCGATTCTGTGGGGAACAGATTTGAGCGAAGCCAACTTGCGTCAAGCGGAGTTGCGAGAAACCGAGCTGACTGGAGCCAACTTGACTAACGCCCGCTTGCAGTCAGCAAAACTCACTAAGGCGTGTTTGTCTGGGTGTAACTTGAGCGGTGCGAATCTCTGCAACGCTGTGCTATTTGAAGCCGATCTCCGTCCCAATTCCGCACACCCAACCGACCTGAGATACGCAATTTTGAGCGGTGCCGATCTCAGCTACGCGAACTTAAGCGGGGCGCTCCTGCACGGGGCTAACCTGGAGGGAGCCAAGCTTTGCCGAACCATTTTAGCCGTCTGGGAAAAAGACAAATTCTGCCAGACAGACTTCAGCGAAGCCAGCTTGCTGGGTGCGGATCTCAGCTATGCTGACTTCACTGGGGTGAATTTGCGCAAAGCGAATCTCCGGGGAGCTGACTTAACCCGAACTGTCCTGAAAAATGCCAACCTGGAAGGGGCAATTATGCCTGATGGCACACTTCACGATTAGCACGATTAGAGAGCGTTTATCAAGAAAAGCACCCGCCCCTACAGAGGTTTGTAGTTGGGCTGCACGCCCAATCAGCGGACTCTTAAAAAGCCGCCCGATGGCCCAGTTTGTAGTTGGGCTTTAGCCCAATCAGGGTTTGTAGCTGGGCTTTAGCCCAATCAGGGTTTGTAGTTGGGCTTTAGCCCAATCAGGGTTTGTAGTTGGGCTTTAGCTTAATCAGGGTTTGTAGTTGGGCTTTAGCCCAATCGGCGGTCTTAAACAGCCGCCCGATGGCCAGGTTTGTAGTTGGGCTTTAGCCCAATCGGCGGTCTTAAACAGCCGCCCGATGGCCAGGTTTGTAGTTGGGCTTTAGCCCAATCGGCGGGCTCTTAAAAAGCCGCCCGATGGCCCAGTTTGTAGTTGGGCTTTAGCCCAATCGGCGGGCTCTTAAAGAGCCGCCCGATGGCCAGCGCGGGCATCGGGGCCCCACCGGCTACAACCCTTATGCAGTAAGGCTTTTCTGCCCTCCCCCCCGGACAGCCCCCAGGGGACAGGTCGGTGCCGGCGCGGACTCTTCGTTAAGAATTATTACAAAATTCATCACTGCGAAGCGATATAGTGTTCCATAAGAAATCACGGCTACCAAACCCGTCAGGGGGCGGTAGCCGATACCCGCCGGCACACCCGATATAGACTAGGAGACAGATTAGATGGTCTTTTGCGCTCAAGATGTGACGTTTGACTTTGATTTGATTAAAAAGTACGACATGCCGGTGCCGAGATACACCAGCTACCCACCTGCAACCGAATTAAAAGAAAATTTTTCCCAACTCGACTATCGGCTGGCGATTGCGGCGTCCAACCAGCGCCGGTCGCCCCTCTCCCTATACTTTCACCTGCCCTTTTGCCACAGCGCCTGCTATTTTTGCGGCTGCAACGTCCTGGTATCGAACAGCACAAAACTGGCGGGCAATTACCTGCAATATTTAGCGCGAGAAATAGCAGCCACCTCAGCCCTGATTGACCCCACCCGAAAAGTCGCGCAACTGCACTGGGGAGGGGGCACCCCAAATTACCTGTCCATGCCAGAAGTGGAATCCCTCTGGACAACCATCAATCGCCACTTCACCTTCGAGGACCGGCCAGAAATTTCCATCGAAATTAACCCCCGATACGCCGACAGGAACTACATCTTCTTATTAAAGTCCCTGGGCTTCAACCGCATCAGCTTTGGCATTCAGGACTTCAACCCGCAAGTCCAAGAAGCCGTCAACCGCGTCCAGCCGGAAGAAATGCTCTTTGAAGTCATGGGCTGGATTAAAGAAGCCGGTTTTGAAAGCGTCAACGTAGACCTGATTTACGGGCTTCCCTATCAAACCGTAGAAACCTTTCGGGAAACGGTGAAAAAGACCGTTCAGCTAGACCCGAACCGGATAGCCATCTTTAACTTCGCTTATGTCCCCTCCCTCAAACCCGTGCAAAAAAACATCCCGCAGTTTGCCTTACCGCAGGCGCAGGAGAAACTAGAAATCTGGCAAATGGCCATCCAAGAACTGACGGATCGGGGATATGTCTTTATTGGCATGGATCACTTTGCAAAACCCCAGGATGAGCTCACCATTGCCCAGCGCAACCGCAGCCTGAAACGCAATTTCCAAGGCTACACCACCAAACCCGAAGCCGAACTGTTTGGTTTTGGCTTGACATCCATCGGCATGATGGAAGATACTTACGTTCAAAACCACAAGCGCTTAAAAGACTATTACCGAGCCATTGACGAGGGGGATTTACCAGTCAGCCACGGCATCCAGCTGAGTCGGGAGGACATTCTCAGGCGAGATGTCATCATGCAACTCATGTCGAACTTCCTGCTAGAGAAATCCGACATTGAATCCAAGTACGGCATTAACTTCGACACTTATTTCGCGGCAGAACTGGAGTCTCTTCAACCCCTGGAACAAGATGGCTTAGTGAAAGCCTCGCCCCAGCGCCTTGAGGTGACGCCCCTCGGCAGGTTGCTCGTCAGAAATATTGCGGTTATCTTTGACGCTCACGCTCACAACCGGGGTGCAAAGACACTTTCGCGGTCGATTTAAGTTGGCGAGCGTACAGTAAACTTTCCTCGTTCCCAGGCTTCGCCTGGGAACAACTCAAAGGAGGCTCCGGCTCCGCCTCTCCTGGCAATTCAGCGCGGGAGCATCCCATTTTTGTAATCCCCCTCACCCCCAACCCCTCTCCCACTTTGGGGTGAGGGGAGAATTCTTGATTTTTCCCCCCTCTCCCTTCATGGGAGAGGGGGGTTAGGGGGGTGAGGGTTACAGTCTTTGCAAAAACGGGATGCTCCCATTCAGCGCTGCCACCGGCGCGGGGGTAATATCATATCCGCTTGCATGGTTTGTGTATACATAGCCTTGTAGGGGCGGGTTCTAGCAAGATATTTCTGGCACAGAGCAGAATATGAATAAACCCGCCCCCACCCAGGGTACAACAACGGTGCTACCGGACATGATATAATACCCACCGCTCGCTCGCCAGCAGCATCATTTAAGTTGGCGATCCTGCAGTAAACTTTAAGTTGGCAGTCCGGGCTAAAGCCAAGACTGCCAACTCTGCCAGTAAAAAAGGAGACAATTCATGGCTTATCTCTGGTTTAAAGCATTTCACATCATCGGGATTGTGGTTTGGTTTGCCGGCTTGTTTTACTTGGTGCGCCTTTTCGTGTATCATGTCGAAGCCGAGGAGAAGCCAGAACCGGCTCGCCAGATTCTCAAGGAGCAGTACCAGCTGATGGAAAAACGCCTTTATAACCTGATCACAACCCCAGGCATGGTGTTAAGCGTCAGCATGGCAATCGCTCTGCTCGTAACATCACCGCAACTCCTGCAAGACGCCTGGTTGCAATTTAAGCTGGCTCTGGTGGCTGTTTTAATTGCCTATCACTTTTACTGCGGCTGGGTTATGAAACAGCTAGCCGCCGAAAAGTTTAGCTGGAGCAGCCAGCAAATGCGGGGACTGAACGAAGTTCCCACAGTCCTTTTGCTGGCGATTGTTTTGCTGGCGGTGTTCAAGAACACTTTGCCAGTCAGCGCCGCTATCTGGGCGCTTGTCGGGATGACCGGCGCTCTGGCTGTTTTCTTTCAACTCTATGCCAGACATCGCCGCAAGCAAGCCTTAATTGAAGTGCGTGACTAGAGGCAAATCCTCTGGAGACAGCGTTCCCAGCCCTAGGCTGGGAACGAGGAATCAACCGGACTTTTTGATTCTGTCGTCAAACAGCCAGCTGCCGGTTCGCGCATCCCACACCAGCTGGATGCGAATAGAATCAGGAACGACACGCCCATCTTTCATCCTGTACGCTATGGCGGCATCCACTACAGCTGAATCCCCGCCAGGCTCTACAAGCGTCACCTCCCGAATATCCACTCGCTCAACCTTTTCCCACCAGCCGGCATAGGAAGAGTAGCTATTCTCCGAATATTCCCTTTTAAATTTCGCAGACAGCTTGTTCCACCCTGTTTGATAATTGCGGCTATTAATCATTGTATAGTAATCTCGCACAGCAATTTCCGGCGACGGTTTCGACGAAACTTGCGACGGTGGCGAACCGGCTTCACCTGATACTAACCTATCGGCTGATGCGCTGCGGTCTTTACTAGCCAAAGCGCAGTAGGCATCCGGCTTTTTTTGCTGGTAATCCCTCAATATCTTATCACAGCTAGCGCTGTCGCGGAACTTGGCCACATAAACCTGCCATAAAGGGCTGCCAGACAGATTTGGGTAATCCGGTATCCAAAATTGGCCTGCTTCGCTGTACCCAGCCGATTTCAGAGTTTGCAATTGGTTATCTGCATTGCTGCGGTCTTTAAAGGCAGAATCTGCCAAAAAATAAAAAGAACCGGCATCAATTCCACCTGGCGGCGAATTGGGTTGAAGTCTGCTTGTGGCCAAACCAATCATAACACAAGCCCCAACAATCCCCCCGACAATTGCCGCCTTTTGCCAATTCCCCCTACCTGAAGGAGCCACCGGCACTGTCTGCGGAACTGCCGGTGCACCAGAAGGCGCAGTCGGAGACACCGGCACCCCCTGCTGCTGCAAAGCATCTAACATTTCCCGCGCCGTAGTGTAGCGCTCTCGCGGATGAAACTGAATCGCCTTATCCAGCACCGCTGCGAATTCCGGACTCACCCTCGAAGCGTGCCGGTGCCAAACAAATTCCCCCGCCACCGGATCTGCCAATTCTTGCGGCACTTTCCCCGTTAGCAAATAAATCGCCGTCAGCCCCAAACTGTACAAATCGCTAGAATATAAAGGTCGCCCCGCCGCCTGTTCGCTCGGCATAAATCCCGGAGTTCCAATCACAATCGAACTCGTGGCATTCCCCTGAGAATTGACCACCGTTCCCATTGTTTCCTTCACCGCCCCGAAGTCAATCAGCACCGGCACCCCATCCCGCCTGCGCACAATAATATTGTCCGGCTTAATATCCCGGTGAACAATCCGCTTGCTGTGGACAAACTTCAGCACCGGCAGAATACTCACCAAAAGTGCCTTAACTGAACCCTCACTCATTACCCCAGACGTTTCCAACTTCTGGCTGAGGGTAACTCCGTCCACCCACTCTTGCACCAAATAGAACTGCTCCCCCTCTGAAAAGTAAGCGTACAGCCGGGGAATTTGACTGTTCCCCTCGCCTAACTCTTCCAAAATCGCCGCCTCTCGCCCGAACCGCTCGCGCACCAGATTGTACAGCTGGGGATTGTTCGCCACCGGCTTCAATTGCTTGATCACGCAGCGGCGACTGGAAGGCATCTGGGTGTCTTCCGCCAGAAAAGTTTCGCCAAAACCCCCTGCGCCCAGTGGCTTAATAATGCGATAGCGGTTGTTCAACAGTGCCGGTGTCATCGGAAGCTACCACCTCTGTTTTAAAGATCGCTATGATTATATAGCGTTTCTCAGATTAGTGAGGTTGAGAAACCCGGTTTCTTTAAGAAACCG
>JALOOK010000326.1 GCA_025454445.1 Oscillatoria sp. Prado101
TTAGATGTGTGGTTCAGTCACTGTACGGCCACGGTCAGAAACTAGGGTTCAAAACAGTCATCAAATCAGCCGAGAAGAAGGTAAAGTCACTTGACAACAAACTGGCCGAAATAATCGATGCTTACAAAGCAGCCCCCCAAGAAGCCCTCATTTCCAGGCTCAACCCCCTAATCCGGGGCTGGGAAAACTACTACTCAGCTGTATTTCGCAAAGAGACCTTCACTATAAGAGATTTTCTCGCCCACTCAAAACTCAGGATATGGGCACCCCGCCGCCACTTTAACAAGACGAAGTTGTGCATAAATATTCTGGCATACTATTGTAAATAACGCCTGTAACCGCCCAGCACAGCGGAGGAAAAATTTCGCTTACATAAATATTGGGGGGGAGGTTTGTGATAGTGTAAACTCTAAAATAGTTCAGGTGACAGCGAAACCTCGTAAGCGCAATAAACGGATATAGACCTAGCCATGAGTAGCGAAAAAAATGAGCGAAGCGAATAATAATGCGCTGACTGCGCACTGATATTTAGAACGGTATATTTGTGGTAGGTAGACCATATGGGCGGATTTTCATATTATACAAATAAGTGCAATAAGATGCAATTAGACAAATCTGACAAGACAGAAAAATACGCTATCACCCGTGCTGACGCTGAGGAGAATATTTCTACAGGAGAGGAAAAGCTAGAAGAATCACAGATGCCCACAAGGAAACCGGCACTCAACAACAAGCAGATTCTCGCCCTGTTGCGACGCCCTTGGGCTACCAGGGCTTCTCTTGATTTTCTTCGTGCAGGGCTTGAACATCAACATTACCACGCCTTTCGGGGACATTACCGTCCAAACCCAACATTCGGTGATGCAGGTGATTTCCGAGCGGCTGGCCAAATAGGCGGTCAGGTATAGCAGTAGCCATTTAGGGCACGGACGTAGGACAGGCCAGAGCGCCTGTCCCAGATATCTTTAGGGCACGGAGGGAACGCCTGCCCTACGCCTATACTTCGTATCGAGCGTGTCCGCGCACTGACTGTGTACTGCTATATAATTTTCACGAGTAAGTCATGCCAGTCGCGCAGCTGGCAGCGAGCCGGTGAAATAGGACTTGCGCAGAAACTGGGTTTCTGAACCAGCAGCACCTCCCTCGCCCTCGTTCTTTGAACCAGAAACCCGGTTTCTCTCACAGTTGTGCGTAAGTGCCGTGAAAAATAAATGTCCCCTCCCCAAGACACAACCGGAATAGGCCCACCGGCACCCCCACAGCCAGCCTGCGCCCAGACGCGCTACGATACCAGTTGACAGCACACCGGCTTAAAGCAGGAGACTCTGAATGTTCCTAGATCAACTGAGCCCAGTTTTCAAAGAACTCACCCAGTATCCCGTGGCCTTCCTGGGCGGCTTCTTCTCGGGTATCCTCCGGCTCAACCTCTCCGACGACCCAGTGAAAAGCTGGCTCGACCGGCAAGCCGGCACTCCCTCCCAGACTCCCGGGTATGGCGACAACACCAACGACGGCAGCAGGAGTGGCCCTCAGTCCATTGCCATTGACTGAGGTTCAGTCCGGCTGAAGACAGCTTGGAGCAGGGCCATTTCAGTCCCGCAACCGGGATTTCCATTTTCTCCGGTTACATTGCTGCCCTTGGGCTGTCCCCAGCAGACCCCAACCAGGCCAGGTAGGGGCGGGGACGGCCCAAAAACATAAATCTCAGGTGCCGGCTTCCCCGGCACCCAAAGCTGTGCCAGACCTGTTACAGGCCCGGGATCGTCCAGCTGTAGGCAAAGAAGCCCATATCCATGCGATAATGATTTCACGAGGCGGCAGGAGAAGAATATTAATAGGCCAAGCAATCCCGACAACCGGATTGAAACACGGGATTGCAACACGGGATTGCAACACGGGATTGCAACACGGGATTGCAACACACCACCATTCCCTGGACTTCCGGACTGGGGCAGCCCCCGCTACTCCAGCTGTGGGGTAAAAAAAATCCGACATCCCCTAGATGTAGTGTATTGGCGGCAGGCGGAGCAACTGCTGAGCCCCCCACAAGTTTGTCCAACAGATAACCGGCCAAAATGAATTTTATAAGTTATTATAGGACACAAATAAGTTCAGTTCTATCAGCCACTGGTTGAGTTGAAGACGCCGCTGCCGCCTTGAGTGGGGGCCAAGTTTTGAAATTCAGCCCGAGGTGAATCAGGCAGCCAAGACTTTGCCTGACCCGCACAGGCAATAGTTTCGTCTGTGCCTCTGAACTTCAGTTGCTCGTTCAGATTTCGTGACCCACATGACCATTTACATTGGAAACCTGTCTTACAAAGCCACCGAAGAAGACTTAAAAGAAATATTTGCAGAATACGGCGCGGTCAAACGAGTCGTATTGCCGACAGACCGAGAAACCGGGCGGATGCGCGGCTTTGCATTTGTTGAAATGTCAGACGACGCTCATGAAGATACCGCCATTTCGGAAGTAGACGGCGCGGAATGGATGGGGCGGCTTCTGTTGGTGAATAAGGCGAAACCAAAAGAAGATAATCGCCCCAGCCGTCGCAACAGCTTCTAGTGCGATCTAGGCGACGGCGAGTCTCTGCCCCCAAGCCAGCAGCCGCTCCTGAGAGTTGCAGTAAAAGACACCCAACAAAACTGAATTAGCACTCACAACTATCCAGCGGAAGACAGAGTAAACCCAGACTCTGAATCAGCCCGCTGGATTGTTATTTTTAAGCAGGGGGGAAGAGCAAGTGAGTGAAATCAGCGCCTGAGAGCTGATTTAGAAAGAAAAAGTGAAGCCACAAGAAACCGGGTTTCTTGCACAGGGGTGGCCGTAAAACTGAGCCATCCTGCGGCAATATTCCTGGTTTATGGCCGCCCATTCAGGCTGAAAAATTACTTTATATAGTAGTAGCCATATTGATTAGTACATTCATTTCCCTATCCGCGTCCATCTGCGTTAATCTGCGGTTTTAAATATTGAACCGCAGCCTGTAGCAGATTAACGCAGATGTGGTACAGTCCTGTCCTAACCTAAGTAAATATTGCTATAAATCAGCCGCTCCCTTCTGCCGGTGGCACCCAGTTGCTATGGCAGTAGCCATTTAGGGAACGGACATTAATGGCATGGCGCATTGCCCCAGGCGCATGGCCCCAGAAATGGGAAAGACTCACAGAAGCATGCGATGATGCCATGCATGCGTTCTGGCCCACTGCCCACTGCCCGATCGCCATGCATGCGTTCTGGCGATCATGCCCAAGCACCCCATGCACGCACCGGCACGCACTTCGCACAATCCAAGCATTAAGAGGGTTGAAAAGTCGCTCAACTTCTGCTTTTTGCCCGGATAAGCAAAGATACTCAACAAAAATCGCGAACATTCTTTAGTTCGCATAAAATTAATCACCCTTGTGGAAAATCCCTACCTAAGATAGGAAGTGAGGGACGACCGGCACCAGGCCCGCCGGTAGAGGCGGTGCCACCGGCACGCAAGAACGCCCCGGAGCAGTTGCCCTCCGATGTAGAGACGCGAAATTCCGCGTCTCAAGCCACGACAGGGAAGATAAAACAATGGCAGACAATTATCAGCCGAGTTCGTCGGAACACGCCCTGGACCGGGATTGCACGACCCTGTCCCGTCACGTCCTGCAGCAGCTGCAAAGCTTCTCAGCTGACGCTCAGGACCTGAGCGCCCTGATGAATCGCATTGCCCTAGCGGCCAAGCTGATCTCTCGCCGCCTCAGCCGGGCTGGGTTGCTCGAAGGGGTGCTGGGATTCACCGGCGAGGTGAACGTGCAGGGAGAATCCGTCAAAAAGATGGACGTTTACGCCAATGAAGTGTTTATCTCCGTCTTCAAGCAAAGCGGGCTGGTCTGTCGGCTGGCGTCCGAGGAAATGGAAAAACCCTACTACATTCCAGAAAACTGCCCCATTGGACGCTACACCTTGCTCTATGACCCGATTGATGGCTCTTCTAACCTCGATATAAACCTCAATCTGGGTTCCATCTTCTCGATTCGCCAGCAAGAAGGTACGGACGAGGATGGCTCCGCCCTCGACCTGCTGCAGCACGGGCGCAAGCAACTCGCCGCCGGTTACATCCTCTACGGGCCGAGTACCATGCTCGTCTACTCCATAGGCAAAGGAGTGCACTGCTTCACCCTCGACCCCAGCCTCGGCGAGTTTATCCTGTCCCACGAAAACATCCGGGTTCCCAACCACGGTTCCATTTACAGCGTCAACGAAGGTAACTTCTGGCAGTGGGACGAATCGATCCGGGACTACATCCGCTACGTCCACCGGCATGAAGGCTACACCGCTCGCTATGGCGGGGCTTTAGTGGGAGACTTCCACCGCATCCTGTTCCAAGGCGGCGTGTTCTTGTACCCCGGTACAGTCAAAAAACCGGAAGGCAAACTGCGCCTGCTCTACGAAACGGCTCCCTTGGCCTTTTTGATTGAGCAAGCCGGCGGACGGGCCAGCACCGGCACCCAAGATATCTTGGACGTTGTGCCAGAGGTTCTCCACGCCCGCACCCCCCTGATCGTCGGCAGCAAAGACAATGTGGAACTCGTCGAGTCCTTCATTCGCGAGCTCGCCGAGGAAAAAACAGTCAGCCTCACAAAATAATCAGCGATCGATGACTGTCAATCTCATTGATCGGAGCGGGCACGGCGGCCCGCCCCTACTGACCCCAACTCGTAAAACTCAACTGAAAATAACTATGGCAGACAATCTTCTGTTGCAGATTGAAAAAGAATACGGTCAGAGCATCTGGATGGATAATTTGAGCCGCAATATTATCCAGTCCGGGGATCTCAAAGAGCTAATTGCGAGCCGGGGAGTCGTGGGAATTACCTCCAACCCAGCCATTTTTGAAAAAGCCATCGCCGGCAATGTCATCTACGATGCCGATATCGAAACAGGCATCCGGCAAGGCAAATCCGTTCAAGAAATCTACGAATCGCTGGTGTTTGAAGACATTCGCAACGCCTGCGACATCTTGCGCGGCGTCTATGGCGAAACCGGCGGGCTGGACGGATACGTCAGCATTGAAGTGCCGCCCAATTTGGCCCGCGATACGGAAGGCACCATTCGGGAAGCTGTGCGCTACTACCAAGAAATAGGCCGGGAAAACGTGATGATTAAAATCCCCGGCACCCCCGAAGGCTTGCCAGCAGTTGAGCGAGCCATCAGCGAAGGAATCAATGTCAATATCACCCTGCTGTTCTCCGTGCAGAGCTATGTGGACACCGCCTGGGCTTACATCCGGGGGCTGGAAGCTCGCGCCGCCCAAGGTAAGGATATCTCCAACATCGCCTCCGTCGCCAGCTTCTTTATCAGCCGCATCGACAGCAACGTTGACGCCCAGCTTGACAAGATGATTGCGGCAGCGGACGACGCCGAAAAGAAAGCCCAGCTCAAGCAGATCAAAGGCAAGTATGCCATCGCCAACGCTAAAATTGCCTACCAAGAATATAAAAAGATTATTCAGAGCGAGCGCTGGCAAGCCCTAGCGGCCAAAGGGGCCAAAGTCCAGCGGCTGCTGTGGGCTTCCACCAGCACGAAAAACCCCGAATACAGCGACGTGCTCTACGTTGACGAACTGATCGGGCCCGATACCGTCAACACCATGCCGCCGGCAACCATTGAAGCCTGCGCCGATCACTGCCACCTGGCCAGCCGCATCGAAACCGGCGTG
>JALOOK010000327.1 GCA_025454445.1 Oscillatoria sp. Prado101
AATTCTCACCCCCGCAGAAGCCGCGCAACTGACATTCCAGCCGAATCCCAGCTTCACCGGCGACGCCACATTCACCTATAGCGTCACAGATAATAATGGGGCGGTGAGTATGACTCCAGGGTTGGTGACTATCCCCGTTACCGCGCCGGTGAGCCCTAGCGCTGCAAATCTGCGCCTGGTGAAGAGAATCACGCGCATCAATTCCACAACCTTTAACGATTTGGCTAGCGATCCTGTCGATTCAGATGACAAGGCCCCTAGCTGGCCGAGCAACTATTTACGTGGTAAAATTGATGGCGGCCAAATTCAGCCGGGAGATGAAATTGAATACACCATCTACTTCCTCTCCGACGGAGGTGCGACTGCCAACAATGTGACCATCTGCGATTTAGTTCCCCGCAATTTGACTTTCATTCCTGGTAGTATCTCTGTTTCCCTAAATGGCAGCCAGCTGTCCTACACCGATGCAGCGGATGGGGATGGCGGTCAATTTTACCCTGCCGGCACTTCGCTTCCCGTTTCTTGCGGTGGCTCGAATACAAATGGGGCTGCGGTGGTGAATTTGGGTAACATCCCCAGCGCTACCGGCGCGACTCCTTCTAACTCCTATGGGTTCGTGCGCTTCCGCGCCAAGTTCGAGCGGTAATATTATATCTGTTTGAACAATTTCTCATAGAAGCTGCCTGCAAGCCGGTTGCAGGCAGGAGTTATTCGCCCAGCTCCATTTTTAGAGCGCTTGCCACATTTGTTCGGACATTATATCATGTCCGGTAGCACCGTTGTTGTACTGATATCATGAATGGTTGCGACGGCATTGTAGAGAGACGCGATTTATCGCGTCTCTACAAGAGCTTTGTAATAAGGATGCCACCGGACTTGATATTAGATATTCAGGGCGGGCGAGACGCCTGCCCTACGAATCAAGCTCGTAGGACAGGCATCTTGCCTGTCCCAAGTACCTCAATGCTCTAATCAATCCGGCTATATCTATAGAAAAGTAATTAATCGTAATTTATGGTATTTATCGCACGTTTTCTGCGATCCACCGCAGGTAAGGTTCAGAACCGGCAACAATCGGCAGGGCGATAATTTCCGGCACTTCATAGGAGTGGATTTCTCGCACTTTGGCTTCCAAAGCGGAAAATTGATCCAAATTTGTTTTAATCAGCAGTTGCTACTCCTCGTTTTGCTCAACCTTACCCTGCCAGGTGTAGATAGATTGCACCGGCAGCAAAGTGATGCAGGCTGCAAGCTTGGCTTCCAGCAGGGCTTTGGCAATAGTTTCTGCCTCTAGACGCGAAGCCGCTGTCACCATCACCACACCGTATTGAGTCGAATCCTTTTCCATCTTTTGCGCCCGATTCTTAAGATCAGAAATTAGGAGACAGTCACGATGAACTTCGCACACCGCCACCAATGAAAACTCGCGCAAGGGCGGCGGACGATCCAGTAGGTCTAAAGCCCTACTACGAACCTTTTCAAGGCAGAGCCTCCTAGTTTTCGTTCCCAGGCGGAGCCTGGGAACGAGTAAATATCGCTGCGGCACACACTCCCGCTTCCACAGGCATCTTGCCTATCCTGTCAATTTTTAACTGACAGCCCCTCTGCAGTTAAGTAGAAGTACCGTCTGGTCAGTTCAGGCAGCGTCGCACCGGCAAACTCAGCCCCCTCAACAGAAGCCCCCATCAGCGTTGTTTCGCTCAAATCCGCTTCGCTCAAATCGGCCCGGTGCAGGCGAGCCCAATTCAAGTTAGCCTTGTAGAGGCTGGCTCGCGTTAGCTTAGCGCCGGTCAAGTCCGCCCCAATCAGACTAGCCCAGCGCAGCTGAGCCCCACTGAGATTGACGGCGATCAGGTTGGCTCCTTCCAGGTTGGCCCTGCTCAGTTTGGCTTCGCTGAGGTTGATGCCGTTGAGATCGCATCCGTTGAGGTCAACTCCATTCAAGAATGCCCCTTCCAGATTCACACCCATCAAGCAAGCACCATAGAGCATAGCGCCGCTCAGTCTAGCGCCGCACAGGTTCGCCCAGCTGAGGTTGGCACCCGTCAGTTTAGCGCTCCGCAGGTTAACGGCTTGTAGGTTAGCCCCGCAGAGATTAGCACTCCACAGGTTCGCCCCTCGCAGGTTAGTGCCCTCGATATTCGCACCGCTCAGTTTGGCCCTGGGCAGTTTTGCCTTCACCATGAACGCACCTCTGAGAACCGCTTTCGTCAGGTCAGCCTCAGTCAGTTTCCCGTCGCCCATTTTGACAAAACTCAGATTGGCCCAATTCAAGCAAGCCCCACTCAGGTCTGCTTTGGTGAGCACCGCTCTGCTGAGATTAGCTCCCCGCAGCATAGCGCCGTTAAGGTTAACCCCCAACAAATTCGCGCCCCTAAGATCCGCTCCACTGAGATCGGCAAGAGCAAAATTCCTCTCTCCTAACTCGTAACGCTTCAGCAGTTCCCGCACTTCCATTTTGTGTTTCCTCCCCTACCGCTCGCAATTTATCTCTCTTTGAACCGGCTCACATCCAGCACCCAAGCATCTTCCTGGCGTTTTGTCCGCACTCAACCGAAAACTTACCGCCTTTTAAATAAAAATTTAATATCTGTCTGTAATAAAAATTTTACACCGGTATCCCCTCAGAATAAGTGTGAGCCCATGATTTTGTTACAAATTTTTTACCTTTGGCCGATCAGGAAGTGGGCCAACAGCGGGTTGGGGTGCCGGTGTAACGGATGTCAGGAGCAATGAGGATCGCCGAGGGGGCGCTTGGGGCCTGGGGAGATAAAGCAGTCCCGGTCATATTTTAACTACAGTAATCAACCGGATTATGTATAATCTAAAACCGTGAAAACTTCATGCAAAGATAGTTTTCCGCGCTACATATGGGAGCTATATTTTGGTACGATCAGCTTATCGTCCTGAATGGTTGCCGCATCATTGCCCTGCGCCAGAATCGTGCCAGCGCCCTGCACTCAATCAAGCAGCGATCGCAGACAGTGATTTGGGTCGAGATGGTGCCGGTCTGGCCAGTGACAGTCACGACCCAATATCAACTTTCAGATCTCCTGCTATCTTCATATTTAATTGCACCGCCAGCGCTTCAGGGGCCCCGATGGCGAGCATACACCTGAACAAGATCAGCTTCCTTCTTCTTTCTTGGCGAACAGGCGCGTCGGGCGCGGTTCATAATTAACAGCCCACATCAATTCGCCAACAGTCTCACAGGATTCTGAAAATAGCTAAAATTTTATTTTTAGCTATAACTAACATATCATAAATATTTTAAACGCGCAAGAGGGGAGAAACCCCTTATGGTAAATACCCTCAATAAGTAGGGTGCGTTAACACAGCACCCTACAGCCCTGACTCTACGGGCGGATGCGCAGTTTGAGGCGAATGGTGCCAGTCAGGGAGTTGGGCGCTCCCCAGCGACTCAGCGCCCGCTTAATTGGATCGAGCACCGCTGTATCTTGCAGCGTCGAGACTTTGTCGTCGAGCACAATTCGCCCGACTCGCCCATTGCCGACTGGAAATTCCAGCACGATTTCGCCGCTGACTCCCTGAGGGAGATTGACGTTTTGCAGGTACTGGGTTAAACCGGCAACCGCACTGCCCTCCAACCCATCCGCACTGAGAATTTCAATCCGACCGGCAGCTTGGGCCTCGGTCAGGGCCGGCTTTGGTTCTGCCGGCAGAGCCGGTGGGGGTGCGGGACTGCTGTAACTGACACCGGCAGGTGGTGGGGCGCTCAGAGGCCGCACAGCTGAGGCGGGAGCCATCCGTAAGGTTGCGCGACTGGACCGCTCCTCGTCAGCAGCCGGCCCAAAAATTCCCTCATAGCTGACGCCTTCCGGCAACTCCACCGGCACCTGCACTCGCTGGCGCGTCCCGTCCGGACTGACGCGCACTTCCTCACTGACTGCAACAAAAGCGGTGTATTGAGACAGCAGCCGGTAACTGAGAGCCGTATCCGTCAAAGCCTCCACACCAGATTTAGTTTCATTGCCAAACATTTGACTCATCAAATCTTTAATCCGCCACCGGCCCCAGAGACTGGCGATCGCAGGGTTGCCGGCACCGCTGAAATCGACCTTGAGCGTCTTTTCATAGCGCTTGCCACCAGCAGCGACACCAGTGATTTTCAGCTGCCCGCCGGTGCGGTCTTGCTTGCGCCCAAACAGCACCAGCGGCTGGCTGGCAAATAAGTCCGGGGCTGCCCCCGGATAGATATCAGGCTGGCCACCGGCACCCTGCCAGCTGACTCGCACGTCCGCCAGCACAGGATTATTAATCTGGCGGAAAAATCTCTCGGTCACTTCCTGTGTTGGTTCATTTTGGCGGATAACTTGCGCAGTGCCCCGCCCCACTTCCGCAAGCCGGTTCAGCAAAAATCGGTTCACCGAACTGCCGGTACCGAAACAGTACAGCCGGTTTCCCGGCTTCAGCCCCCGCTGCACTTCGGCAATCACCTCGTTTTCATTGCCAATGTAGCCGTCGGTAAGCAACACCACACTGCGCAGTCGCCCTTCCTTGGCGGGGGGGAAATTCAGCACCGCCCGCATGCCATTGAGCAATTCGGTGCCGCCTTTGGCGTCCAGGCTGTTGATGTAGGCCATTGCTTTCTGGCGGTTGGCCGGCGTGTTGGGCAGGGGTGCCGGTGACAGCTGTTGCGCAGTATTCGCAAAGTCAATAATAGTAAAAGTGTCGTTGGGATTCAGCCCGTTAATGAACTTGCGCATCAGTTCCTTGGATTTAACGAGCGGGTCGCCGGCTTGGGAGCCAGAAGTGTCCATCAGGAAGACAACATCTTTGGGGACAATTTCGCTGGTTTTGTACTCGACTGCGGGGATGAGGTAGACGGCGAAATGCCCGCCCCGACTGTCCGCTTGGGTGAGGACGGTGGCGCGTGTCGTGTCGTCGGCGACTTGATAGCGCAGGATCAGGTCTTTGTTGGGGATGGTGTCTTCTGGGGCGAGGGCGACGCGCACGAGATTGCCGGTGCGGTCGGTGCGGATTTTGTGAGAGGGCGATCGCACCTCTGTTACCGGCACGCCGGCGTCGATGTCCACAGTGACGCCGATGTCGTGCCCGGAACGGGTGCCGGGAGGCAGCACCGGCGGGGTGATGCGTTCGGCGTCGGGAACGCGGTCGGTGTTGCCGCCCGGACGGTCGGTGGGGCTGCCGGGGATGTAGCGAGGGCCAACGACCATCGGAAAGACGAATTCATAGTTGCCGCCTTCAAATTTTAGGCTGTCGGTGTAGCGGATGGTGACGACAATTTGTTCGCCGGGTTTGATGTTAGCGAGGGATTGGGTGAAGATGTTGTCGCGCTCTTGTTCTAAGAGGCCGGCGGTGCGCCCTTCGCGGAGGGCTTGCTCGTAGATTTTTTGGGCTTCTTCTCGTCTTTTGATGTCGCCTTTGATGATGCGGTCGCCGATTTTTATTTCCATGTCGTCTACTGCGGCTTCGTCGGGAAGCGGGAAGACGTAGATTGCTTCTAGGGGGTCTTTGAAGGGGTTTTCAAAGCTTTGGGTGACTTCAACTCGCGAGAGGTTGCCGGCAATTTTGGCTTTGACTTCTGTGTGTTTGAGGGGGAAGATTTGTTGTTTACTGTCTTTGGAGAGGACAAATAAGCCGCCGCTGGCGCGGTCTGGTTTGGTTGCCGGTTTGTTGCTGGGGTTGGCTTGGGTTAGGCGTGCGGG
>JALOOK010000328.1 GCA_025454445.1 Oscillatoria sp. Prado101
AGGAGCTGCTGGCTTATCAATCCCGCACCGGCTTGGCATCTATAGAACAGTTTAAAGAAATTTCGCTGAACATCGAGCAGTTGCGGAAACAGCAAATTGAGGTGCAGGCGGAGCAAGAGCAATTAAATCGCAAACAGGCGCAGATGTCAGCCAGTCTGGGGATGACACCGCAGCAAGCTGCGGATGCCCTTATTCTGCAAGCTGACAGTGTATTTCAGCAATACCTGAAAAACTATGCTGAATCGAGCGCCCTCCTGAAAGCGTACCTGTCCAAATGGTCGCCAACCCACCCCGGAGTTGTTGACGAACAAGCCAAACAAGAAGCTGCTCGTCAGGCATTAATGCAGCGCGTTGTAATGTTAGTGGGGCGAGAGCTTTCCGAGCAAGAGCTGCAGCCTTTAATGCTGAGCGATGTCAGTAACAAACGGGCGGAATTGTTTCAAGAGCTGATTTCCGTGCGGGCGCAACTAGAAGGTCTGACCGGTCAAGCGGAGGAGCTGGGGCGTAAGATTGCGCTGCTGGATAGCAAGCAGCCTCAAAAAATAGAGGAAGCGGCGAAGCTGGAGGATTTGCAAAGCCAGCTGCAAGCGGCAGAAACGGTTTTCCGCTCTACAATGGCTCAGCAAGATGTCGGAAAATCCGACATTTACGCGGCGTATCCGCTGGTGCAGCTGCTTAAAAAACCCGTACCGCCGGAGAAACCGAATAATCTCAAGAAGCTGCTGGTGTTAGCGGGGGCGTCTTTAGGAACACTGTTTGTAACAGCGGGGCTGATTTTGTTGTGGATGCGCGAGCGGAGATATCACCAAGGAATTTCCCAGAAAAACTGATCTGGCACTCTCTTGTAGGCACCTACGGATTTTACGCGATCGGGGGGCTGTATGTAGTCGCTCCTGTGATCGCTTGGATTTTGCTGTTTTACCTGGGCAAAAAGCTGTGGGAGCAAACCGACCAAACCCCGGAGGAGGAGCGGATCTCGATTCCTTTAGGAGTGTGGGTGTGGGTGATGGCCATGCTGGTGATGGAACTGGCTTTGGTCATGGGCCACCTCGATTACAACTTGGGCTTGCCGGCGACGATCAAATCCTCGATAGGCTGGGCGAAAGGCTGGGCGCTGATGGCCATCTTTCCCCTGATTGGCTGCTTGCCAATTCGACCCCAGCTGATCTATCGCGCCGCCTGTATCGTCTGCTACCACACCGTGCTGCTCGCGCCCATCTTTATCCTGGCCCAGAAGCTGCACCTGCCGCAAACGCTCTACGTCTCGCCCCTCAGACTTGTGGGCGGACCGGGAGACGAGTTTTTTTCCTTTAATCTTTATGAACTCGAGCCAGACTCTGGCGCACCCCGGTGGCGGCTGTTCACGCCTTGGGCACCGGCAGTGGGATTTGTGGCCAACATTTATTTTTTCTTCGCACTACAGGAAAAAGAGAAAAAATGGCGCTGGTTCGGGATAACCGGCAGCATTCTCATGTGCTTGATGTCCAAATCCAGGCTGGCGCTGCTGTGCCTGCCGGTGGTGGCCTGCGCCACGTCCTTATTCAGCAATTTAAGCCAGCCAGTCCTGCTGATCCTGATGGGGTTTGGCTCGACTTTTGCCGGGTTTGTAGCTCCCGCGATCGTGGACGGGATCTCAGTATTCTGGGACAAATTCAAAAGCGCTCGCGCCGCTTCGTCCCGGGTGCGGGGCGTGCTGGGGAACATCGCCCTGTCCCGGTGGGAGAGGGAAGCGCCGGTATGGGGGCACGGCGTTGTGGAAAAAGGGCCGCACGTAGTGGAATTCATGCCCATCGGCTCTCACCACAGCTGGTATGGCCTGCTGTTCGTGAAAGGCATCGTCGGGCTGCTGGCCCTCGCCGTGCCCATGCTGTGGAGTTTTGCCGACTTGCTGGTCAAGGCCCAGAACAGTGCCGTGGCTCGGGTGGGGTTGAGTATGGTGCTGATTTTATTTCTGTACACGTTTGGGGAAAACTTAGAGATACTAGCTTATCTCTTTTGGCCCGCCCTAGTGATCATGGGTATGGCTTTTAAAGAAAAAATCCCCTCTCGGGGTTTGCTGCCGTAACTTTAAAGGAAAAATGCCGATATCGCCAACTAAGCAGATACTGAATATTTTGCGCCAGACTTGGCGGCAGCTGCACACCAAGCGCGTTCCCTTCGACCGCTTGCTCTGCGGCGGCGAGGACTGGCTGTCGGCGGCCCAGTACGCACGCCACACCGGCAACTGCCGGCGTCCCTCCACCCCCTTTTCCCAGTCGCCTCACGTCAAGCTGCTGGAACAGTACCAGCAAATCGGGGACGAGATTTTCCGCCCGGATGTATTCCAGAAAACGGCTTATTTTGCCAATGCAGTCGAGTGCATGAGGGTGACAGGCCACTACTTCAGCTGCACCCGCCCCGAGCAAGTGGAGCAAGTTGCCCGCCGGTTCGTCAGCCGGTTGCGCAACGAAGCCCCCCGAGACTCGACCCCGCTTCCCTCGGCCTACTCTGCTTACTTTTCCTCAACGAGCTCACAGGTTTGCGTGCACCCCATCCAGCACTCAAACTGTTACGAGGTCATGGATGGCAACCACCGGCTGGCCCTCGCTTACGTGCGTGGCGAGAAAACCTACCCGGTGCGCCCCGTCCCCCCTGCCGTCCTGACGCCGCTGCAAGAGCGGTTGCTGGAAGTCGGCTGGCTGCGGGGCGAGTTCATGCTCTACCAGCCGATTTCCAGTCCCGAACTGGGAAAAAAATGGGTGCTGATGCGGCGCTGCAGCGACCGGTTTGAGATGATGCAGCGGTTTCTGGAAACGCACAACCTAATGCCGCCCCAGTGCCGGACCTACTTGGATGTCCCCTGCGGTTACGGCTGGTTCGTGCGGGCATTCAGCCAGCTGGGGTTTGACGCCCGGGGGGTGGATGTGGACTGGGCGTGCATTGAGGCTGGCAAGGTGGCCTACGGTCTGGCACCGGCTCAACTGATTCGATCTGAAGCCGTTCACTTTTTGCAAAGCCATCCAGGACGGTACGATGTCACCAGCTGCCTGAGCCTGCTGCACCGCTTCTTTTTTGGAGAGGAGAGCGTCTCGGCGGAGGAAATGCTGCGCCTTCTCGACGAGATCACCGGCAGCGTCCTGTTTTTGGACATGGGGCAGGGCCACGAAGCGCCGTTTCGCGACTCCCTGGCCGGTTGGGACGCTGACCGGATCGAGGAGTGGCTGCGAGAAAAGACTAGCTTCACGAAAATCTGCCGGCTGGGGACAGACTCCGACAGTGTCCCCCCGTTCGCAGATCGCTACGGTCGCACTCTCTTTGCTTGCTTGCGATAGGAAAAGGAACCCCAATGTCACTGGATTTTCTCAAAAAGAAGCTGAGCAATCAGTTTATTCGCAATATCGGCTGGCTGAGTGGGTCAGAGTTGATTATCCGGATATTCCGGCTAGTGACAACGGTGGTTTTAGCCCGCTTGCTGACCCGCTACGACTACGGCTTGGCCGCTGTGGTTCTGACAACGAATGAGTTCACGCGGGTGTTTTCCCGCAACGGCATTGGGGCCAAACTGATTCAGGCCGGCGATGAAAATTTAGAAACCTTATGCAATGCCGCCTACTGGTTAAACTGGGTGGTTCTTTCCAGTTTATTTGTCATTCAGTGTGCGGTGGCCTTCCCGATAGCATGGCTGTACCATGACAGCCAGCTGATTTTACCGATATGCGTCACCGGCTTAGTCTATTTAATGATCCCCATAGCGGCGGTGCAGTCGGCTCTGATTCGCCGAGACAACCGGCTGAAAATCCAAGCTTTCGCCAGTACGCTGCAAATTTCTGCTGATAATGTACTGACCTTAATTTTTGCTCTTTTGGGCATGGGGATGTGGGCCATTGTCCTGCCAAAGGTTTTAGTTGGGCCGATTTGGGTGGCGATCAACTATACCAATCACCCCTGGCGGCCCACCTCAGGATTTACCACCCAGTGCTGGAAGGAAATTTTCATCTTTGGCCGGAACGTTCTGGGGATTGAGTTGCTAAAGACTCTCCGAAATAACCTAGATTATTTAATTATAGGCCGGTTTTTGGGAATTCAGGATCTGGGGCTGTACTACTTTGCCTTCAATGCCGGTTTGGGGATTAGCATCAGCATTATCAACGGCATCAATTCGGCGTTGCTTCCCCACCTCTGTGCGGTTCGGGAAGAACTGTCCAAGTTCAAGGCTCGCTATTTCAGCAGCCTGAAAACGATTAGTACCATCATTGTACCCCTAGTGCTGTTACAATCTAGCCTAGCGCCTTTCTATGTGCCGGTTGTTTTTGGGCAAAAATGGGTGGCGGCGATTCCCATCCTGGTCTTGATTTGCCTGTCAGCGATTCCCCGACCTTTTGCTGATGCGGCGTCTCAGCTGTTGCTGGCAGTGGACAAACCAGAAGTGGACTTGCGCTGGAATATCATCTTTACTAGCCTGTTCACCGGCGGACTGCTGATTGGCGTACAATACCAAGCGATCGGGGTGGCGGCGTCGGTTTTCTTAACCCACGTGATTTTACTGCCTCTGTTTACGGTTTGGGCCAGCCGTTATGTATTTGGTAAATTTTTCCAGCCAGAAATGTAGGGGGTTAGACGTGCCAGTATTTTTTTTGGGGGGTGGGGATGACGGCCAGAAGTTTACACTTAATAAACGACAGGAGGCTGGGAGGAGTTAATATTATGTCCGGTAGCACCGTGGTTGTACTGAGGGGCATTCTGGCGGGGTATGGGCTGGTTTATCAATTCTTTAAGAACGCCGTCAATATTTTTTGTACACTTTTGGGGAAAACTTAGAGATACTAGCTTATCTCTTTTGGCCGGCTCTGGTGATAATGGGTATGGCTTTTAAAGAAAAAGTAACCTTTCATATTATATCGTAAAGTTTGGTAAAATGCTGACTAATTTTGCTACTGGTATACTATAATTTTGGCGGCGGAATTGGCGGCACCGGCACCCAAAGCGCCTTGACTTTGACTGCTGGCTCTGCAGAGGCCATTTTCCTAATTCCCTTAGCTGGATGTTTGAAAAACGGAGAAAAGGAGAGCGATGAACCAATCCAAATCAGAGGGACAGAAGTCCACCGGCTTGCCAGGGGACTTCAGTGAAATGCTAGAATCCCCGGACTCGACAAGCTGCGAGCCGCAAAAGTGGCCTGAAGAGATTTCAGACTTCTCTTCAGTCACTCAATCGGCTCAATCAGTCTTGCCCAATCCGGCTGAACCGCTGCCTTGCGAGTGGTTTGGCTCGCCGCACAGCCGGTTCTCCCAGCAGGCCAAACGGGTTCCTGCGCGCACAGCGGTTGCGGACAAATTGCAAACCTGGAGCTACTCAGAACTGGATGCAGCCAGCAACCAGCTGGCAAATTACCTGCGCTCTTGCGGCATCGGGTCTCAGGACGCTGTTGCCATTTACGCACACCGCAGCGCCTCCCTGGTCTGGGCCCTGCTGGGGATTCTCAAGGCTGGTGCCGCGTTCGTCATCCTCGATTCCAAGTACCCAGCCTCTCGCCTGATTGATTGCTGCCGTCTGGCCATGCCGAGGGGCTGGCTGCAGCTGGAAGCGGCGGGCGAACTGCCTGAGGAGCTTGAGGAGTTTGTGGGCAGTCTTGGATGTGTCTGTCGCCTGGAGCTTCCCCAAGGAGTTGCTGCAGCGCGTCAGCTGTTAAAGGACTGTGACGCTGACG
>JALOOK010000329.1 GCA_025454445.1 Oscillatoria sp. Prado101
TGTTGAGAAACCGGGTTTCTGATTCAAGGGTTCGGGTCACAGGCAAAAGTTGTCGCAGAAACCCGGTTTCTGGCTGTTGAGAAACCGGGTTTCTGATTCTGTGTTTCCAGGCGGACATCTATGACCAGTTCATGTTTGTGCAAAAGAACTGGGCGAATAACCAGCAATTTGTCAACTACACCACCAGCCGCTCTGGTGGGACAGGGTAAAAAACAGAATGCAGGGCAAATGTGGCCGAAACAGTGGGGCAAAAACGATCTGGTGCGGGTGGATTTTTTTGATTTGATTAGCATGAAGGGAGGAGAATTTTTCTAGGTTCCCAGCATCAGTTTTCTGAGAAACATTAACCGGGACTAGCCGAAAGTATTTTAATCCAATTTTGGATTTTGTATTTTGGATAAAAAAAAGCAGTAGGGTGGGGCTCGCGTTGCGTAACCCACCCCCAACAAGCAGCAGTAGGGTGGGACTCGCGTTGCGTAACCAACCCCCCAACAAGACATGCCGGTCATATCCCCATACCGGCAACAAACCAAAGTAAGCTCTTAGGCTTTTAAGCTGCTTTTCCGGTGAGAGTCGGCGGAGCCGACAGATTGCGTTCCCAGCCTGTAGCCGCAGGCTTCCCGTAAGGGTGGCTGGGAACGAGAGAACGAGAGAGAGAATATAAAGCGTAGGACAGGCGTCACGCCTGTCCTTTCCGCCAAAGTAGTGCCGGTAAGCCTTGCCTAACCAACCCGCGCAAGCCTTGACGCACCTTCACAACGTCAGGTCATTAATTCCCACCCATTATAGCAGAAAAACCCCAAAATACAATCCCAAACACCAGCAATAAAACTGCCAGCAAAATAAGTACCCAAATCAAAACAGCGACAATCGCCCACGCCCTTTGATGAGCCTTAAAAGCGGCAATACTCTTCCACCGGCGGCTTCTCCACGCCCACTCATTACCTTTCGCCCCCAGAATAAAAGCCACAGTCAGAGACGGCAAACCGCCGGTGACAAGGGTGATATCAACCCAAGCGATAAGACCAATCCAAACATGATTGGTAATACACCATAAACCCGGAAGCAAAAACGCCCCCCAGTTCCAACCTCTAATTTCCGCCGGCACCTGACTGGCGCTGAAAATACCGCCCTCCCCGGAATTATTCACCGGCGCGGGATCGGCATTAGCGGCATTCCTGCTGCCGGCACTAATAGTATAACTCATTTGTGTCGCCGGTGGGGCAAAATTCGGAGCGAGCAATTCCAGGATTTCCTCCGCAGATTGGAAGCGCTCAACCGGCTGCTGCGCCAGCATACGATTGAGAATTCCCTGCAACTTCGGACTCAACTTCAGTTGCTTCTCCCACAGCCAATCCATAGAAAGCGGATCTATAAGTTCCTGAGGCGTCTTGCCGGTCATCAAAACAACAGCAGTCACCGCCAAAGCGTACAAATCGCTGTGGGGTGCGGCGATTCCCAGACGCATTTGCTCATCAGGAGCGTAGCCACTTTTCCCCAGGCGAGTGAAGCTTCCCGACTCACTCCCACCGGCTAATTCCAGAGCCACTTGCTTGACACCGCCAAAATCAATCAGCACCGGCAGACCGTCTCGCTGCCGGTATATAATATTATCAGGAGAGATATCGCTGTGAATCACTCCGAGCCGGTGGAGATAGCTCAAAACCGGCAGCAACTGGCTCAACAGCTGCACAATTTCCCCTTCCCTGAAACACTCCCCTCGCTGCAGTCGCTTGCGCAGCAAAGCGTCAAACGTTTCACCTTCCACCCACTCCTGAACCAAAAACAGGCGTTTCCCCTCCCGAAACAATTCCCAAAAGCGGGGAATCTGGGGGTGCTGCAACTTGTGGAGGGTAACAGCTTCCCGCTCAAAAAGCTGAGAAGCTTTCTTGATAGCGCCAGTTCCCAATAAATTTGGCGTCAGTTCTTTGAGGACGACTGCTTCGTTAAAGCGACCGGTATCTTCCGCCAGATAAGTTTTGCCAAAACCCCCTTGACCGAGCTGGCGAATTATGATATAACGATTGCGAAGCTGCATTCCCGGCAGCAACTCAACAGGATGCGCCTGGGAAGCCGGTGCGCTAGCGCCCTGATTTGGCAGAGTGCCAGCGACTGTCCCCAGCAACGATTCGCCGCAGCTGGCGCAAAAACGTGACCCAGCCGTATTTTCGTGCCCGTTGCTGCATTTAATCAAAATCATCCACTTATCTCCCGCCAGTGGCAACGCCTCTAAACGCTAGCTAAAAAACATTGTTAGTGGGTAGGGGCTAGGGGTTAGGGGTTAGGAGTTAGGAGTTAGGAGTTGGAAATACCACCATTTGACCTAAAACCTAATACCTAACATCTAAGGTTAGGGGCTAGAGGGTAAGTGATAATTGACGATCATGCGACGCTGATGCGACGATGATGCGAGCGTGCCCCATGCCATAAGCCCCACGCCCAGTTTTCTGTACAGAGCTACCGCAGGACTGGGCTAACTTAATTCTAGCGAATGTTCAATGCGAGACTCTGGCTTTGGGCAGAGGAATGCAGAACATAACGCCACCGATACGTCGAGCCCCATTCAGGAAATTATGCACGCCGTCGTTTTAGTTCTCATAGAAGTTCTGGCTGTCATCGGACTCTCCCGGCTAGTTGGTCTGGGATTCCGCTGGATCAAGCAACCCCTAGTGATCGGGGAAATCGTCGCCGGCATCATGCTCGGCCCATCCCTGCTGGGCTGGATTGCCCCAGATTTGTCAGCGTTCCTGTTCCCAGCTGAGACTGTTCCCTTTTTGAACGTGCTGTCGCAGGTGGGCCTAATCTTTTTCATGTTTCTGATTGGCCTGGAGCTAGACCCAAAATACCTCAAAGGCAACTTAGAGGTAGCAATTCTGACCTCCAACGTCAGCATTTTGGTGCCCTTTTCCTTGGCATCCTTGCTAGCGCTGCTGCTTTACCCGCTGGTTTCCAATTCCAGCGTGTCGTTCACCGCTTTCGCCCTGTTTCTCGGCGCGGCGATGTCGATTACCGCCTTTCCGGTGCTGGCCAGAATTATTACCGAGAACAACCTCCAGGGGACGCGCTTGGGGACGCTGGCGCTCACCTGCGCGGCGGTGGACGACGTGACAGCGTGGTGCTTGCTCGCCGTGGCGATTGCCGTCACTCGCACCAACAGCATGGCCGGCGCGCTGCCCACTATTGTGGAATCCGTACTCTACATTGTCTTGATGCTGACAGCGGGGCGCTGGCTGCTGAACCGGCTTTCCGCCCACTACAACCGCACCGGCAAGCTAAACCAGCTGCTCCTGGCTTGGATTTACATGGGCGTAGTGGCTTCCGCCCTGATCACCGAAATGATCGGCATTCACCTGATCTTTGGTGCCTTCCTGCTGGGGGCGGCAATGCCGAAAAACCCCGGTTTGGTGCGGGAGCTCGCCCAAAAAACAGAAGACTTTGTTCTCATCTTCCTGCTGCCGGTGTTTTTTGCCTACAGCGGTTTGCGCACGGAAATTGGCCTGCTCAACCGGCCTGAATTGTGGCTGCTGTGCGCCGCTGTTCTGACAGTCGCCATCGCCGGCAAGTACATCGGCACCTACTTCGCTGCTAGAGTCTGCGGCATTGAGCGCAGGGAAGCCTCCGCCCTCGGCTGGCTGATGAACACTCGCGGGCTGACAGAACTGATTGTCCTCAATATTGGCCTGTCCCTGGGCGTGATCTCGCCCCTGCTGTTCACTATGCTGGTGATTATGGCGCTGGTGACTACTTTTATGACTTCCCCCCTGCTAGAGTGGACTTATCCAAAAGAGCTGATCCGGCTGGACATGGCAGTGCCGGTGCCCCCTTCAGAGCCTGTCGCCGGTTCGGTGCCGATCCCACAGCAGGGGGAGATGCCGACGTACCGGATTTTGCTGCCGGTGGCCAATCCCAGCACCCAGAAAGGGCTGCTACAGCTGGCCGTGGCCATTGCCGGCACGGGCTCCGAACCAGCAGCGGTTGACCTGATGAGCTTGATTGAGCTGCAAGAAGACTATCTCTTTGAAAGCACCCCAGTTGAGGCAGACCGGTTAATCCAAGAGCGCCGGGAGCGCCTGCAAGAGTTGATTCAAAGCCTAGAACCGCCTGAAACTCGCGCCGGCGTGCGTTCCATTGTCCGCATCTGCAGTGATGTCGCGCGGGAAACCGCTGAGATTGCCAAAATCGACCGGGCCAATTTAATTGTGCTGGGATGGCACCGCCCCGCCTTCAGCAGCAACCGCTTGGGGGGGCGAGTCGGTCAAGTTCTCACCGCAGCGCCGACAGATGTGGCTGTCTTTGTGGACCGGGGGCGGGAGCGCTTGGACTCTTTGCTTGTGCCCTACTCCGCCAATATCCACGACGATCTGGCCCTGGAGCTAGCCTTGAGGCTCCTGGTTAACGACAGTAACAGGCGGCTGGCGGTTCTGCGGGCTGCCCCCCCTGGCCAGCTGGCCAGCGAATTCAGCAACGAGTTTCGCGCTCTCATGGAGCAATTGCCACCGACAGTGGGCGAGCGCATTGAATTTCCAGTGCTGGAAGCCCCAGAGCCAATCCAAGCTGTGGTGGAAGCGTCCAAATCCGCTGACCTCACCCTTGCCGGCACCAGTCGCGCTTGGGGGATAGAGCGGCAAACCCTGGGCCGCTACACAGATGAGCTGGCCATTGAGTGCCACTCCTCCCTGCTGATTTGCCGCCGGCACTCCCAGTTTACCCCTCACCTCGCTTCCGTCCTCGCACAGCAGCCGGCAGCCCGCACATAATGTCTATTTAATGTCTAGTTATCCGGCATAATTTTTGACAGTTATAGAGGGTTTTTACTATTGGTGAGGTACTGAGAAACACGGTGAGCGTCGGGGCGGTTCAGAGTGCCCGCCCCCCTTCCAGAGGATGGATTGTCAGCTAAATACTGGCGGCGGTATTGAAAGGTTAAAAATCAGAAATTACACTTTTTTATTTATCCCTCAGACCATGAGTCATTTAAGCGTAAAATCCATAACTTTTTATGCGGTTGCCATCGGTTCTGTAGCGCTTCTGTTTAAGGTAGTAAGCGCTTACGGAGAGACGAATCTTAAGGCTCCTCCGCCTATAGCCGGTCGGTATCGCACTGAAACAGCACAATTGCCCGGATGCAACCAGTCTGAGGCTCTAGTGTTAACGATTCTGCAATCGGGCGTTTATTTAAATGGCTCGTTGCAACCGGCAAGCTGTAAAGACGGCACATGTCCCGTCTCTACAGGGGTTAAGATTGAGGACAAACCGGTACTTTCGGGTCGGTGGGACAAAGGAAATTTGACCTTAGCCGGTTCAGTTTCCACGCTGGCACTTTGCCCCGAAGCTGCCAGTACCGCCGGTGCAGCCTCACGAGTGCCGGTGACGATTCAAGGTAAAATAGAGGGAGAAACGTTGCTTGGTCAAATCACGATCGAGTCACGGCGGGAGAGTTTTGAATTCTCCGCTTCTCGAGAAGCGTCGGTGGATCTTCCTGAAAACCACTGACGATCTCAGAAGCAGGCACTCTTGTTTCGGTAAACCGTAACTCCGCATGCGGTTAACCGAACAAACAGCAACTAGGACGCAGGGGAAGATGGGTGCAATTCCCTTTCTGCTGGAATTTGTGGGCAATGCCGGTTGCCGGTGAGTCTGAACCGGCACTCTTGCTTCGGTAAACCGTA
>JALOOK010000330.1 GCA_025454445.1 Oscillatoria sp. Prado101
CGGCTGACAATCCAATCCCCGCTGATCAGCACATTTTCAAAACTTGTCACCGCCGGCAGCATATACTGGTAGCTACCCGGTAAAAAGTGCGTGACAGCTTCCCGCAAACGAATCGCACTGCTGTCGATAACCTTCGCTTCCCGAAAAGCAGGAACACAGGTAGCTAAATCGCCCTGTACTTTCCGCACAATTTCCTCATCGATCAGGGGAATAAGCTGGTTGGCGTGGTAAAAATCCGCTTCCACAACCGTTCCCGGTGCGTCGCGGAACTCGTCGTGCAGGGCGTTCAGGTCAAAAAACGTCCAGCCGGTTGTCGCGTCGAACCCGAAGCAAGCATTAGAAGCGCGGGGGATAGCAATTTTGCGGTCAAACCACAGCCGAGTTGCTAGCACATCAACCGCCCCCAAATTCATAATGTTCTGGAATTCCTTGCGGCTTTGCAGAGTGCGGCTACCGGCGACAATCTTTTTCATGCCGGTGATCCCAACCGCAAAGATAACCGCATCCGCCTCAAACACTTCATCCCCGCAAACAACACCTGTCACCTTACCGGCACTGTCAGTCCTGATATCGCTAACTCGCCGCTGAGTGAGAGTGCGCCCACCGGCTTGTTCGATAGCGGAACACCACGGGCGAAATATCTTCTCTCCCACCGTTCCCCGGCACCAAACCACATCAAAATCCGGCTGGTGCGCTAAAATAAAATAGTAAAGCATTCCCAAAGCAGCCGCTGCCGAACACTGCTCTCCCGGCGCAAACAGTCCCACCAGCAGCATTGGCTCAAATGAATCGCGGTACAGTCGCGCCGATACCCCAAACTGTTTGAACAGTTCGCGTGCAGTAACGGAGTCGTACCGCCGCCAAGCTTCATCGGAATTGTCAAAATCAGCGAGTGTGTAAAACAGGGGCAAAGCAGAAAGCCGGTCAATCAAAGGCAAACGCTTGAATTGGGGGTAGAGAAAACTCCCCAGCGGGGTGGGGAGTCGCAGTTCTTCTTGGAAAATGGGCGCTTCGACTTCCAACCCTGCCGGTGAATACTGCGCGGAACGAGTCCAAGGAGTGAAAGGATTGAGTCCCAATTCTCGCACGAGGGAGAAGATATTGCGATAGGGATACCAGAAGCCGTGAATGCCTGCTTCTACGGAACGCCCACCGGCAGTTTTCCAGCCGGCAACCAAGCCCCCCGGATAGGAACCCGCTTCCAGCAGCGTCACGTCGTAGCCTTGTTTAGCTAGGTGATAGGTCGCCCCCAAGCCGGCCCAACCGGCACCGACGACAACTACTTTAGGGGGTTGTGATTCCGCTGACATTGTTGACATTGACATTGTTGACATTGACATTGTTGACATTGACATTGTGTGCCTCCTGATTCTTTATTCACAATAATACTATAGCAGTTTTCAGTTCCATGAAGTAGGCCCATAAACCAGGTTTCTTGAAGAAACCGGGTTTCTCAGTCCCGAAGTGTAGAGATGCACAGGATATCATATCTCTAACAAGAGGTTAACACCGGCCCCCGCTATTGAACTGATAAAATAGTGGGGTGCATAGTGAGTAAGGCCCCCACTTCTCACTCAAAATTAATCCAAATGCTCCTCATCGAGTTCGTCGATAGCAGGTGGCTCGTCACCGGGCGTCCGCAGTAGCTCGACCATCTCCTGAACCTCCACCGGCGGCGGTGGCGTCAGGCGAGAGACGCTCCAGGTGACAGCGAAATTGATAGCCATGCCCAGCGTGCCAATTCCCTCAGCAGAAACCCCGAAAAACCAGGGCTGCATCCCGTAGAATTTGACGCCTAGAATGTAATAACAGGTAAAAATTAAACCCGCCAGCATCCCCGCAATCGCTCCTTCCCGGTTTGTCCGCTTGTCGAACACCCCCAGAATGATAATCGGGAAAAAGCTCGCCGCAGCCAACCCAAAGGCAAAAGCCACCACCTGAGCCACAAAACCGGGCGGATTAATCCCGCAATAGCCCGCAATCGCGATGGCAAATCCCACCATAATTCGGCCTACCATCACCCGCAGGGATTCCGAAGCGTTCGGATTAATCATGCGGTAATAGATATCGTGCGCCACCGAGCTAGAGATCACCAGCAGCAATCCCGATGCGGTAGACAAAGCCGCCGCCAGTCCGCCGGCAGCCACTAAAGCGATCACCCACGGAGCCAGTTTCGCCACCTCTGGCGTTGAGAGAACAATGATATCCGGGTCAATCCCAATCTCGCTCGTCTTTTTATCCGGCGTTAGCTGGATAATACCATCACCGTTTTTGTCCTCAAAAGTCAGCAATTTGGTGTTTTCCCACTTCTTCGCCCAGTCCAGCTGCTGGATTTCCTGAATGGTATGATTGTGCAGTGTGCTGATCAGGTTGTAGCGGGCAAATGTTGCGAGAGCCGGCGCAGTCGTGTAAAGTAAAGCGATAAACAGCAGCGCCCAGCCGGCAGAGTATCGCGCCGAACGCACGTCGGTAACCGTGTAAAAACGCACGATAACGTGAGGCAGTCCAGCAGTTCCCACCATGAGCGCGATGGCGATAAACAGCACGTCCAGCATAGACTTATTGACAAACGGTTTCGTGTATTCCTGGAAACCGAGATCGAGCTGGAGCTGGTTCAATTTGGGCACGATATCGCTGAACGTGAACGCCACTTGCGGGATGGGGTTGTTGGTGAGCAGCAGGGAAATCGCAACCGCCGGAATCAAATAAGCGACGATCAGCACGCAGTATTGGGCGACCTGAGTCCAAGTGATGCCTTTCATTCCCCCCAGCACGGAGAAAAAGCCGACAATAACCATCCCAATGACAACGCCGGTGCTGATATCCACCTGGAGAAACCGGCTGAACACAATCCCCACACCGCGCATTTGCCCCGCCACATAAGTCATGGAGACGAAAATAGCGGCGATCACTGCTACCACGCGGGCAATATTGGAATAATAGCGATATCCCACAAAATCCGGCACCGTGTATTTGCCAAATTTCCGCAGGTAAGGTGCTAGCAGCAGCGCCAGCAGCACATAGCCGCCGGTCCACCCCATCAGATAAATTGAGCCGTCATAACCCAGGAAAGAAATTAGCCCCGCCATCGAGATAAACGAAGCGGCGGACATCCAGTCAGCGGCTGTCGCCGCACCGTTGGCGAGGGCGGGAACCCCTTGTCCAGCTACGAAAAATCCCTTGCTGTCTCGCACTCGCGAGCGCCAGCCGATGTAGAGATATAACATGAAAGAGAGGATGACCAGCAACGTCGTCCAAACTTCAACCGACATAATTTACTCTCTCCTGTTAATGTCGTATTTGCGGTCGAGCCGGTCCATCTGCACCGCGTAGGTAAAAATCAGCCCCACGAAAACCAAAATTGAGCCTTGCTGGGCCATCCAGAAGCCCAAGGGCAGCCCGCCCATACGCAAATTGTTCAGTGGCTCCACCAGCAGGATGCTGCAGCCGAGCGACACCACCGCCCAGACAATCAGGAGATTTCGGATTAACCCTGTATTGGCACGCCAGTAAGCCTGACGTTTATCCTCGTTCATAATTTTGACTTGTTTGAGGGTCGGAGAATATCCTCTTGTACCACTCTTTCGATCGCCGCCCGCAATTATTAAAATTTTTTTAATCTTCCGGCTGTAGCGAATTTACAAGCTAACTGTTCAACTTGTTTTCGGGCGAAAACCAGGGTTTGTTGTGATCGTATAGCACTTGCCAAATGAGGGCGGTTTTCATATCTAGGAACGCCCCTTTGGAGGAGCTGCCTCCTTTCTCGAATAAGCAGATTAAAAGCCAAGCAACTTACAGCACCGGTATCTTGCCTGTCCCAAGCTTATCCCCTCGTTCCCAGGCGGAGCCTGGGAAGGCCCCTTTCGAGGATCTGCCTCCTTTCTCTACCAAGCAGATTAAAAGCCAAGCAGCTTCACCCCGTAGGACAGGCATCTTGCCTGTCCCGGCGCAACAAAACTTTACAAACACCCCCTTGACTCTCCAGTCTAGTGGAGGGTTTAGGGTAAGCGTAGAGGTACAGCCAGCAGGAGTCGATTATGGAAACAGTCCACCTGCGCGTGAAAGGTATGGGTTGCGCTGCTTGCGCAGGCAAAATCGAGCGAGCAATCAAATCCGTTCCCGGCGTAGTTGAGTGCAGCGTCAACTTCGGCGCAGAGCAAGCCACCGTCAATTATAATGCCAAGAAAACCAATTCTAGCGACATAGCTAGCGCAGTTAGTGATGCCGGATATTCCGCCCATCCCATTCAGGAAGCGGGGGAGGAAGAAGACGATGCCGAACAAGCCGGTCGGAAAACAGAAGAGCAACAGCTTTTGCGCAAACTCGCAGTCAGCAGTGTGATCAGCTTGCTTATAGTTGTCGGCACTATCCCCGCCATGACAGGATTGAGTTCGCACCAAATTCTGAATTGGCTGCACAACCACTGGGTGCAGTTGCTGTTAGCATCCCCGGTTCAATTTTGGGCAGGCTTGTCCTTTTCCCGGGGAGCCTGGAAAGCATTTCGGCACCGCACTGCAGACATGAACACCCTAATAACCTTAGGAACCAGTGCGGCTTACTTCTACTCGCTTTGGGCTACCGTCAGCCCCGGTTTTTTCTTCTCCCAAGGGCTAATGCCAGAGGTTTACTATGAAGCCTCAGCTGTAATTATAACCCTGACAATGCTCGGTCGCTTTTTGGAAAACCGGGCGCGAGGTCAAACCT
Source organism: Oscillatoria sp. Prado101 (assembly GCA_025454445.1). GTDB lineage: Bacteria > Cyanobacteriota > Cyanobacteriia > Cyanobacteriales > Oscillatoriaceae > Oscillatoria. The sequence continues at coordinate 4,705 of JALOOK010000330.1, forward strand.
CAGAAGCCATCCGCAAATTGATGGGCTTGCAGCCAAAAACAGCTCGCATTATTAGAGATGGGAGAGAACTGGATATCCCCATAGCAGAAGTCGCTGTCGGAGATATCGTGCAGGTGCGCCCCGGAGAAAAAATACCAGTTGATGGCGAAGTGATTGCCGGCACCTCAACAGTAGATGAGTCAATGATTACCGGCGAAAGTATTCCCGCCAGCAAGCAGCCAGGGTATGAAGTAATTGGAGCCACTCTCAACAAAACCGGCAGCTTCCGATTCCGGGCGACACGAGTGGGGAAAGACACAGCCCTAGCTCAGATTGTCAAATTAGTTCAGCAAGCGCAAGGTTCCAAAGCGCCGGTTCAGAAACTAGCAGATCGCGTGACAGCATGTTTTGTACCCGCAGTAATCGCCACCGCCATCGCCACCTTTATCCTCTGGTTTAACTTCACCTGCAATCTCAACCTAGCCACCATTACCACCGTCAGCGTTCTAATTATAGCTTGTCCCTGCGCCTTAGGATTAGCCACCCCCACATCCGTCACAGTTGGCATAGGCAAAGGCGCAGAAAACGGCATCCTGATCAAAGGAGCCGGCAGTCTGGAACTCGCCCAGAAAATTAAGATCGTCGTCCTCGATAAAACCGGCACCCTCACCCAAGGCAAACCCGGCGTTACAGACTTTGTAACCATTGGTGGCTCCCATAATGAGCTAAAACTATTGCGGCTAGCAGCAGCAGTTGAGCGCAATTCAGAACACCCTCTAGCGGAAGCAGTCGTCAAGTACGCCGAAGAACAACAGATACCCCAAAACCCCCTTAATAAGGGGGGCAAAGAGGGAGCGCTACCAGAATGCGAAAAGTTTGAGGCAATTACCGGCAGTGGCGTGCGGGGAATTGTTTCAGACAGACTCGTGCAAATCGGAACCCAGCGCTG
>JALOOK010000331.1 GCA_025454445.1 Oscillatoria sp. Prado101
GCTTTCAGCTCGGCAATCGCCTGTTTTTGCACGTTTCCCTTCCCTAAAACCCTCACCCACAGGGTTTCTGGGGTGCGCGGCAGTTGGTGAATGGCGACAATTGCTGTTTTGAGATAGGCAGGGAGAAAACAAACCCCGCTCATCCATTTATCTGGGTCTAGTATAGCGCCAAATCCTTCTAAGATTGAGGCGGAAACGGTAGGAGACAGCCAGCTGCGGTAAGTCAACCTCGGCAATTCGGCCACTCTCCCGGTGGCGCTCTAATTCCGCATGAAACTGGAACAGCTTGCTAATGCAACTGCGCCGCCGGCGAAACTGCATTGCGGAAAGGCTCAAAGACTGCCGGTGCAGCAGCAAATTTTCCCAGCAAGCCCAGGGTTGACGTAACGTCTGCCGGTGGGGATGAGGGGGCAAACCAAACATCAATTTGCCGGACTTCTCCCAACCTATCCCGGCTGGTTTCTACTTGCCCCACAGGACTTAATAGCTCTTTGAGATATTGCTTGGCAAATTGGTCATGGACAAATCTTGTCATTCAAGTAGGGATGGAATTTTTGACTTCTTCCTTAATTGTACATGACGAATTGTCAAAGGGCCGGCCAAATAATTTAGTCCTGGCATGGGGCAGTGAGGGGCTAAGAAACCGGGTTTCTGAATACATATTTGAGAGAGGATGCAAACTTTGTCGCAGAAACCCGGTTTCTGGGGTGAAACAGGCTCTAACGCACCCTACTTATCAAAACTCAAAAAACCGCATGCCCCAACTCATCAGGCGTTAAATGAGAGTGAATCACCTGCCCATCCCGGAACCAAACAATCCGGCGCGTGCAGCGAGCCACATCCGGCTCGTGCGTCACCATAACAATAGTAATCCCACCGGCATTTAACTCAGAGAAAATATCAATCACCTCCTGAGTCGTCCTAGAATCCAAAGCCCCCGTAGGCTCATCCGCCAGCAACAGCACCGGCTTATTCACAATCGCCCGCGCAATAGCCACCCGCTGCTGCTGTCCCCCCGACAGCTGGTTCGGCTTATTATTCATCCGATTTTGCAGCCCAACCCGGCGCAGCGCCTCAGCCGCACGCTGCCGGCGCTCCCCACTAGCAACCCCCGCATACACCATAGGAAGCATAACATTTTCCAGAGCCGTCAGCTGAGGCAAAAGGTGAAATTGCTGGAACACAAACCCCAGCTTAACATTGCGAATTTTCGCCAGCTCCCCCTCAGGCATTCGCGCCACATCCACCCCATCCAGAAAATACCTGCCAGAAGTGGGCCGGTCCAGACAGCCAATAATATTCATCGCCGTAGACTTCCCCGAACCCGAAGCCCCCATAATCGAGCAATACTCCCCCTGCTCAACCGTCAGGCTCACACCATTGAGAGCGCGAACCTCAATATCCCCCATCCCATACACCTTAAAAACATTTTCCAGCTGAACAATCGCCCGCTTCTCCCCCACACTCACCGCAGAAGATACAGAGCTAACTTTATTTTTCATCTCACTCACTCCGCAACGCAACAATAGGGTCAAGTTTAGCAGCACGGCGAGCCGGCACCACCCCAAAAAACAGACCGATAGCGCCAGAAACCCCAGTAGCCAGAGCCACCGCAGCCGGCGACACCCCCGCCTTCAAAGGCGTCAGCGCCCCCACCAGAAACACCCCGCCGCCGCCGGTGAGAATCCCCACCAAACCGCCGGTGACAGACAGAATCACCGCCTCTATTATAAACTGAATCAAAATATCGCGCTCCGACGCCCCGATAGCCTTGCGCAAGCCAATCTCGCGAGTGCGCTCAGTCACCGATACCAGCATAATATTCATAATACCAATTCCCCCCACAAAAAGCGAGATGCTGGCAACCGCCGCCAGCATCACAGTCAGAGCGCCCGTCACCGCCCCCGTAGTTTTCAGCAAATCCTTCTGATTGCGAACCGTAAAATCATTATCGTCCGCAATCTTGTGGCGCAGCCGCAGCAAATTTTCAATTTGAAACTGAGCCGCATCCATACTTTCTTGATTCCTAGCCGTCACATAGAGAACCGTCAGAGACATGCCATAGGGAGAAGTCCGCCCCACAATGCGGTTAGCCATAGTCGTCACCGGCAGAAAAACCGTCTCATCCATATTCATGCCAAAAGACGACCCCTTAGACTTCATCACCCCAATCACCTCAAAGCTAGCATCCTTAATGCGCACCTGCTCTCCAATCGGATTCCCATCCCCAAAAAGTTCCTTTGCCGTATCCGAACCCAGCGCCACCACCAGCTTATTGCGCCGCACATCCAAATCCGTAAAAAACCGCCCCTCAGCCACCTCAAAACTGCGCACCGGCAAATAATCAGGGGTCGTGCCGGTGAGCGTCGCCGAAAAATTCTTATTGCGGTAGCTCACGATCTCACTGCTGTTAACTTCCGGAGCAACAGCCGTCACCGAAGGAACCTGCGTCGAGATCGCCACCGCATCCGCCAGCACCAGAGTTTGCGGTGGGGGACCAGGCAACCTCTCAGCCATCTCACTTCCCGGCGTCACAAACAGCACATTTGGCCCCAAAGCCTCCAGCTGGCCAGCCACAAACCGCTGCGCACCCTCACCCACCCCAATCATAGCAATCACAGAAGCATTTCCAATCACAATCCCCAACATCGTCAGAGCGCTGCGCATCCGATTTGCCACCAGCGTCTGAACCGCCATTTTCACACTTTCTAAAACATCCATACTTTTCGACCTTTTCCGATCATTATTCCATCCCCTCGTTCCCAGCCTGGCAGCTGGGAACGCAGTCATGGAGGCTCTGCCTCCTTTATCCCTAGTTAGGGGTTCCCCTCGGATTCAAAAGTGACACCCTCCCACGATCTTCTCCCTGGAATGCGGGAGGCAGAGCCTCCCGATTGGCATTCCCAGGCAGAGCCTGGGAACGAGGATATCGCCTGGATCTTAGCAATAGTGTTGCCCCCCATGCCCCATGCCCCATGCCCCATGCCCACTCAAGCACTCCGCAGCGCCACAATCGGATCGAGCTGAGCCGCCCTGCGAGCCGGCACCACCCCGAAAAACAGACCGATGCCCCCAGAAACCCCAGTCGCCAGCATAATCGCCACCGGCGATATACCCGTCTGAAAATTCGTCAACTTACCCGCCAGCAGCACCCCCCCCACACCGATGCCGGTGCCAATCAAACCTCCCGCAATCGACAGAATCACAGCCTCAATCATAAACTGCATCAAAATATCTTGCTCCGAAGCCCCAATCGCCTTGCGCAGACCGATTTCCTTCGTGCGCTCAGTCACCGACACCAGCATAATATTCATAATACCAATTCCCCCGACCAGCAGAGAAATTGCCGCAATCGCAGCCAGCATAGCCGTCAGAGCGCCAGTGATAGCGCCCATTGTCTTCTGCAAATCCTTCTGGTTGCGAACCGTAAAATCATCCTCATTCGTAATTTTGTGACGCAGCCGCAGCAAATTTGCAATCTGAAACTCAGCCGCCTTCATACTCGCTTCATCCCTCACAGAAACAGAAATATAGCTGACCTTCATCCCGTAGGGAGAAGTGCGCCCCAGAATCCGGTTAGCCATCGTCGTCAGCGGCACAAAAGCCGTCTCATCCAGATTGAAACCAAAAGTCGTGCCCTTAGGCTGCATCACCCCAATAACCTGTAGCGAAACATTTTTCACACGAATCGACTTCCCAATCGGATTTTCCTCCCCAAAAAGCTTCTTCGCCAAATCTGTCCCCAGAGCCACAACTTGCTGATTGCGCTTCAGGTCTAAATCCGTAATAAACCGACCCTGGCCCACATCAAACTTCCGCACAGATAGAAATGCCGGTGTCACCCCAAATATCAGAGGAGAGTAATTTTTATTGCGGTAAGTAATCCGTTCTTGACCGGTGAGCTGAGGAGCCACCTCCCTCACCGAAGGAACCTGAGACGCGATCGCCACCGCATCCCCAAGCACCAGCGTTTCCTGCCTAAAAATCGGTTTAGTTTGAGCCTTCGGACTCCCCGGTATGATAAACAGCAAATTAGTCCCTAGAGAATTCACCTGCCCCTCCACAAACCGCTGCGCACCCTCACCCAAACCCAGCATAGCAATCACAGAAGCATTGCCAATAACAATACCCAGCATAGTCAAACTGCTGCGCATCTTATTAGCCACCAGCGTCTGCCCAGCCATCCTCACACTTTCAACAAAATCCATCCCTCACCCTCCCATTCTTTAATTCTCTTGGCGCACGGGCGCGTCGGGCGCGGTTCAATAACGCCCCCTACTACTTCTCCTTAACAACATCCTCCAACTTTTGCCCTGCCGGAAGGCCCACAAAAACCCGCTCACCCGCCCGAACCCCCTGAAGAATCTGAGTTTGATTTGCAATAGTCGGCCCAATCGTCACCTGGCGGAAAACCGGCTTATTCTTCTCACCCGGAACCAAAATACCGGTTTCCCCCTTTTGAGTCACAATCGCCACAGTAGGAACCACCAAAGCATCCTTAAGCTCATTCCCCAAAAACGTCAAATCCACATTCATGCCCGACTGCAGCTTGTTCAAGCCGCTGTCGATATCCACCCGCACTTCAAACAGCGTCACATCGCGCTCTTTAATCGCCTCTGGGGCAATCAAATGAACTCGACCTTTAAAAACCTCATCCGGATAGGCATCCGCCACAATCTCAACCTTTTGCCCCGCTTTTATCTGACTGATGTCAGCTTCCGGCACCTTAGCCAGAACTTCCAGACCTCTAGCCAGGGCCACAATCGAAGTAGACGTGGCCGAACCGGCACTGGAAGCGGAAGTCGTGGGCGTCACAAAAGCCCCAACCGTAGCGTATCGCTGAACGATCGTGCCGGGAAAAGGAGCGCGAACCACAGTATCTTCCATCTGCACTTGCGACAGCTTCAGGCGTGCTCGGGCTTCCGCCACCGCCGCTTCCGCCTCCGCAATTTCCTCCCGACGCGGGCCACTTACCGTCTCCTCCAGCTGGCTCTGCGCTTCTGCCACCGCCGCTTCCGCCCCGGCAATTTCCTCAGGGCGCGTGCCATTTTGCAGTCTTTCCAGGCGCTGCTTGGCTTCTGCCACACCGGCTTGCGCTTGTTCCAGGGCAGCTTTCGCCCTGTGAGCCTCATCTATGGTTCGGTCGAACTCTTGAGTCGGGATTGCCCCCTGCGCCGCCAGCTGCCGGTTGCGCTTGACATTCGTTTCCGCCAGCGTCAGCCGCGACTGCGCCTCAGCCACTTGCGCCTGCGCTCTCGCCATACCGGCAGACGCTTCCCCAATCTCTTCGAGACGGCTGCCCGCCCGCAACTGGGCCAAATTCGCCTTCGCTTTTTCCAGACGCGCTTGCGCTTGCGCCACCTCCTCAGCTCGGCTACCCGATTGCAGCTTTTGCAGACGCGCTTCAGCTTGCGCCAAAGTCGCTAAAGCTTGCTGCACCCCAGCTTGAACCTCATCACTCTCCATGCGGGCCACAATTTGCCCCGCCCGCACCGTGTCGCCTTGCTCCACCAGCAGTTCCGCTATCCGCCCCTGGGTTTTTGGCGACAGGTTAACGCTCTGAACCGGCCTGACATTGCCACTAGCCTGTATCCTAACTGTCAGGTTCTGCGCTCCCACC
>JALOOK010000332.1 GCA_025454445.1 Oscillatoria sp. Prado101
CAATAAGCTCACATCTATCAGTTTGTTTTCGGGAGCCGGCGGTTTAGACCTCGGCATGGAGCGAGCAGGTTTCCACACAGTCAGCGTGGTGGAACTGGATGCTGACGCGGCAAAAACCATCGCTCTCAACCGCCCCTATCTTGCAGGAAGTGCTGTGCCGAGAGATATCCGCTCTGTCAGCGCCCAGACTGCCCTTGAGGAAGGGGGGCGTGTTCTAGATATCGGGAGATCCCTGCGTGCCGGTGAGGTAGATTTGGTGACAGGCGGACCCCCCTGCCAGCCTTTTAGCACAGCCGGCAAGCGGGGCTCTGTTATGGACCCGCGCGGCAGTTTGTTTGTGGATTTTATCCGCATGGTTGCAGAAATACAGCCGCGATTCTTTATAATGGAAAATGTCAGGGGGCTGCTTTCCGCGCCGGTCCGGCACCGCCCTCACCGCGAGCGCGTGGGGGGATATCCGCTAGAAGCGGATGAGATTGCCGGTGCGGCGCTGCGGGTGGTTTTGGCAGAGATGAAGCGCATCGGGTATCAGGTGGTTTACGGTTTGCTGAATGCCGCTGATTACGGTGTGCCGCAATCCAGGGAGCGAGTGATATTTATCGGTTCGAGAGAGGGTGAATCCATTAGTCTCCCGCTCCCGACTCACAGCGAAACGGGTGCCGGTGGACTGCCGAAATGGCGCACATTTAGAGATGCTATCGCAGGGTTAAATGACCCCCAGCCAGAGTGCGTTCCTTATTCAGAAAGCCGGTTGAAATACCTGCGTTTGTTGAAAGAAGGTCAAAACTGGAGGTATCTGCCGGATAATTTGAAAGCGGAAGCAATGGGAGGCGCTTATAAATCTGGAGGCGGCAAGGTTGGCTTTTACCGGCGGCTGTCGTGGGACAAGCCGGCACCTACTGTCACGACAAGCCCGCACCAGAAAGCCACAGATATGTGCCACCCGGAAGAGTTGCGCCCGCTGAGTGTGAGGGAGTGCGCGAGAGTGCAGACGTTTCCGGATGATTGGGTGTTTTATGGGGCGGCGGCTTCCAAGTACCGGCAGATAGGGAATGCGGTGCCGGTGCTTTTGGCAAAAGAGATTGGGGAATATGTGTGCCGGTGGGTGAGGGGCGAGAGGGTGAGAGGGCGAGAGATGTTTGAGCAACTCTCACTCTTCAAGTTATGACATGCTGTAAAATGGAGCTACATGAGCCAGTACCTTGTATTGGCTTCAAACTTGAATGGGAGTCTAGGCGGTGTCAGAACAACTTCATGAGATGTTGGCCTTTGTTTTGGAAAAAGAGGTTGGCCTTACCAGGAGCAAAGCTCGGTCTCTTGCTTACCAATTTGCCGATATAGAAGAATTCTTTAATCTTGAGGCGGAAGACCTCACGAGCATCAGGAGTATTGCTGGAAAAAGGATACTCAAACTGACTGATGATGAAATTTCGCGCATCTTAGCTTTTAAAGCTTCCGGTAATCTTTCGCCAGACCTCACAGTCGCTGAGAACTTCTTAGCCTGTATCAGTCGGGATTTCACGAGGAGGCAGCTGGCAATGCTGAGAATCTTAACCCTGGAAAAGATTAATCCCAACCCCTTCTTAATCAGAGCGCTCAACCTGGACACCCCAGAAGAGGTTGTCCGACTTAACGTTTATATGGCAACCACCAGGTCTATCGTCACATCAATGGGATTTTTTATCCAAGATATCCTCCTTTCTAGTTCAGAAACAGTCGAAAATGGCCCGAGGAATTCAGGATGGGACTTAATTAAGACGACTCCTACGGGTGAGCGATGCTGGCTTCAAATTAAAAGTGGCCCAAACAACATGGATAAAGACCAGATAGTGTACTGGGCTGAGAAGATTCAAGAGAAAATCAGCGCTGGAGACAGGGCTTATATAGGAATCACTTATGGAAAAAGAACTAACGTAACTGTAACAATTGGCCTGCTGAAACAACTGTTACCTGACTGGGAGATGAGAACGTTGATAGGACGGGAACTCTGGGACTTTTTAAGCGAAGATCCCGACTATAGCTCTCAGCTGTTTGAAATCCTGCGCAACTCAGCCGCCAAGGTTTTGCAACAGCATTCTATTACTGACGCAATAGAGGCGTGTGTGGGCAGGATAAAAGATGAGTTCATCAGCCAATACGGTGAGGGGAGCCAAGGTGTCTCCAACTACATGGCAGATATCTTTTAAATCCCCTCCACCCACCGGCACCCGGCACCCTCCCCCCAAAACCCCGTAGCACAGGCGTCTCGCCTGTGCCACCTCGCCTGTGCCACCCAGACAACCTCACCCAAACACCACCGTCTTATTCCCATAAACCAACACGCGATTCTGCAAGTGCAACCGCACCGCCCTCGCCAAAACCACCCGCTCCAAATCCTTCCCCTTCCGAATCAAATCCCCCACCTCATCCCGGTGACTCACCCGCACCACATCCTGCTCAATAATCGGACCGGCATCCAATTCCGGCGTCGCATAATGCGCCGTCGCCCCAATAATCTTCACCCCCCGCTCATACGCCCTCTCGTAAGGATTAGCCCCCGCAAAAGCCGGCAAAAACGAATGGTGAATATTGACAATTCGCGGAAAATGTGCTATAAAATCAGCCGTAACAATCTGCATGTATTTCGCCAGCACCACCAAATCAATCTTGTACTGGCGCAACAGCTCTAACTGTTTCCCCTCCTGCGCCACTTTATTCTCCTTGGTAATCGGAATGTGGTAAAAATCGGCACCAAATTGCTCCGCCACACCCTTAAGATTCCTATGATTGCTAACAATCAGCGGAATCTCAGCCGAGAACTCTTTAGCTCGCTGACGCCAAATCAAATCCAGCAGGCAGTGGTCCTGCCGGCTCACCCAAATGGCAATGCGCGGCACCGCATCCGAAAAGTGCAACTCCCAAGTCGCTTGCAGCGGTTCCGCAATCTCCGCAAATGCCGGTGCGATCTCCTGACGCGCCAAATCAAAACCCTCCAGCTGCCACTCCAGCCGGCTGAGAAACAGCCCAGCCGCAAAATCTGTGTGGTGATCCGCGTGAATAATATTCCCATTGTGGGAATAGATGAAATTAGCAAGTTTTGCCACAAGTCCCCGCTGGTCTGGGCAAGAAACAAGCAGTGTTGCAGTAGGGCTAGTCATCTTACTTATACCAATTTTGGATTTTAGATTTTGGATTTTGGATTGAACGACAGGCATTAAGAGTGTTTCGTCGGGCGGAAAAAATACTATCTATCTCAACTAGCCATTCTCTCGTTACGGGGCAGAGCCCCGTAACGCAATCTGGAGGCTCTGCCTCCTTTGAACGGAAAAGCAGGTTAAAAGCCTAACAGCTTACCTTATCGCGCTGCACGGTACAGGGATGATTGCAATTTTTTCGGCGCTCTCGAAAACTCCCTCTCGCTCCCCCTCCCCGCACGCGGCTTCGGTTTATACACAAATCCCTGTGATGCCAATTTTCCATGAAGTTGGAAGAACCTCTTTCTCCCCCCTCTCCCCCCTGTGGGAGAGGGGGGCTGGGGGGGTGAGGGGCTTTTGCTGGAGTCATATACCCAAGATATGTATAAACTGTAGCCGCACGCGGGGAGGGGGTGGGGGGTGGGGTTCTTCATCCCACAAATGTGGGACGCCCGATTTATCCCATCTCGCAGAAAAGTCGCTCATCAAGTCAAAGTTGTCTGCATCAATATTATCCCTTCGGGCAACTTGCCGGTGCGCAACCATTGCTCCATATCCACCGGCACCGACGCCCGCTTCAGGAACTCCCGCAAGTCCTCCCCTTCCAAAACCTCCTGCTGCAACAGGATTTCAGCCGTCTCCTCCAACAGCTGCCGGTTTTCAACCAGCACAGACAGCGCTATGTGGTGCGCCCCATCCACAATCTGCTTCACCTCCCGGTCAATCTCCTCGGCTATCTTAGGACTAACTGGCCTGCGGGGATTCGTCAACCCCTCCAGAAACTGCTGCTCAATCTTCTCAAACGCCACCGGCCCGAGTTCATCGCTCATTCCATAAAGAGTAACAGAACGCTCAGCCAAATCAGTCGCCTTCTGGATATCATCACTCGCGCCGGTAGACACCTTGCCGAACACCAACTCCTCAGCCGACCGGCCACCTAGCAGCGTAGCAATCCTGCCCCGAATCTCATCCTCCACCATCAAAAACCGGTCTTCCTCCGGCAGCTGCAGCGTGTAACCCAGCGCCCCTACCCCCCGAGGCACGATAGAAATCTTCTCCACCCTGCCGGCACCCGGCATCAGCGCCGCCACAATGGCGTGCCCCACTTCATGATAGGCGACCGTCTTTTTCTCAACCTCATTGAGCACGCGGGATTTCTTCTCCAAACCCGCCACAACCCGCTCAATCGCCTCATTAAAATCAGCCATCCTCACCGCGTCTTGATTCTTTCGCGCCGCCAGCAGCGCCGCCTCATTCACCAAGTTCGCCAAATCCGCACCGGCAAACCCGGGAGTGCGAGCCGCGAGCGCCCCCAAATCCACATCTGCCGCCAGCTTAACACTTCTAGCGTGCACATTCAGAATCGCCTCTCGCCCAATCTTGTCCGGGCGGTCCACCAACACCCGCCGGTCAAACCGCCCCGGACGCAGCAGCGCCGGGTCGAGCACCTCTGGCCGATTCGTCGCCGCGATAATAATCACGCCGGTATTGCCCTCAAACCCATCCATCTCCGTCAGCAGCTGGTTGAGAGTTTGCTCCCGCTCATCATTCCCGCCCAGCAGAGGGCCAGCACCTCTAGATTTACCCAAAGCGTCCAACTCGTCAATAAACACAATACAGGGAGCCTGCTGCTTCGCTTGCACGAACAAGTCCCGCACCCGCGACGCCCCAACACCCACAAATAGCTCAATAAACTCCGACCCAGAAATGCTGAAGAAAGGAACCCCCGCCTCACCGGCAATTGCTTTTGCCAGCATCGTCTTGCCGGTGCCCGGTGGCCCAACCAACACCACCCCCTTGGGGATTTTCGCGCCCAAACGGGTGTATTTAGCCGCATTTTTCAAAAAATCCACAATTTCTTGCAGTTCAACCTTCGCCTCATCCACACCGGCAACATCGTCAAAGCGGACTCCCGTACTGCCTTGCGAATAGATGCGAGCCCTGGACTTGCCCACCGTCAGAGCCGCCGGCCCACCCCCCTGAGAGCGGCTGAGCAGCCAGCCCCAGATGCCAAAGAAAATCAGCGGCGGCGCGACCCAGCTGAGTAAAGTCCACAACCAGGCAAGACTGTCTGGAGACGCCGCCCGAAACTCCACATCGTGCGCTCGCAAAATCTTCGGCAGTTCCAAATCAATGGCCACCGGCCTGGTGGTGAACACCTGAGCCGACCGGTCTGACTGCTGGCGGGTAACTTGAGCGGGGTCAGATTTAAGCTCGTACTGAATCAGCTCTTGACCCACAAGCGCCCGCGCCACCTTACCCGCTTCCACCTGATTGATAAATTCGCTGTAGGGAACCTCGCGATACCGGGGGCTCACCCCTGGAAGCAGCAGGTTCAGCATCAGCAGCGTTGCCAGCAAAATCAGTATACTGCCCCCAAACTGCCTCGGTTCGGGCTGTTTGAGGCGGCGGCTATTATTGGTATCAACAGGCATAATAGATAGAT
>JALOOK010000333.1 GCA_025454445.1 Oscillatoria sp. Prado101
TCCGGAGTTTCAGTCAAATGCGGCTGTTCGTGCTGCGTTTCAACCATGTGGTAAGTTAAGCAGCGGTCTACATAGTGACAGTTCACACAAATACACATAATTAAAACCCTCTTTCCATTACGCAAAAAATAATTAAATCGATATAGCCTTTCTCCGAGAAACCGGGGAACGGGAGCATCTCCTTTTTGCTTTTTGCAAATATTTACCCCTCACCCCCCGTTCCCCCCCTCTCCCAGGGCGGGAGAGGGGGGAAAATCAATAATTCTCAAGAATTCTCCCCTCTCCCCTTGTGGGAGAGGGGTTGGGGGTGAGGGGGAGTACAAAAATGGGATGCTCCCCCGGCTAACTTCGGCGAAACCCGGTTTCTGCGCTTTACAGCGATTACAGTTAATCTAGCTCAAACAAACCATTTCTTGCTCCCCTGCCAGATTGATTTTTCCTGCCATGCCAAACCGAGTACCGGCAACCTCTGCCCTCTCCCCCGAAAATTGGCCATTCAGCCCCGAATGCCTGCCCCAACCGGCTTACCTAGTTGGCGGCGCAGTGCGAGACGCCCTCCTCCGACGCCAGTCAGAATACCTAGACCTAGATTTTGTCCTGCCGGCAAATGCAGTGCAAACCGCCCGCCAGATTGCCAATCTCTGCAACGCCGGATTTGTCCTCCTCGATGCCGGCAGACAAATCGCCCGCGTCGTCTTTGAAAACGCCACCGCCGACTTCGCCCTGCAAGAAGGCCCAACCCTGGAAACAGACCTGCACCGGCGCGACTTCACCGTCAACGCCATCGCCTGCAACCCCCACACCGGCTTCCTCATAGATCCCCTGCTTGGCTGTGCCGACTTGCAAGCCGGTTTAATCCGCATGATCTCACCCGCCAATCTGCAAGATGACCCATTGCGATTATTGCGTGCCTACCGGCAAGCCTCCCAACTCGGTTTTACCATCGAACCCGCAACTGCAGCCGCCATTCGCCACCTCGCACCCGAACTCGCCCAAATTGCCGCCGAACGAATCCGCACAGAATTGAGCTATCTGCTCGCCACCCCCAGAGGCACCCCCCAGTTGCAAACCGCCCTAGAAAATAACTTGCTGCAAACCTGGTTCCCCAGCGCCACCTTTCGCAATTTGCCCCTGCTAGCAGAAATTGACCAGTCAGCCCTTCAGCTGGGAGAAACCTGGCCAGAATTAGGTGCCCAACTGTGCCGCGAGATTCGCGACACCCTGAAAACCTCCTTGCTCGCCATTGCTAAACTGGCGACTTTACTAGATCCCAATCCCCAGCAAGCCGAAAAACAGCTATTAAACCTGAAGTACAGCAACCCCGAAATCAAAGCCGCCCTCGCCGTGGTAAAAAATTTGCCCAAACTGCAAGCAACACCCAAATCCATGCCGGTGCGAGAGCAGTATTTCCTATTTCGCAACCTCGGGCCGGTGTTTCCCGCCCTAGCCGTGGCGGCGGTAGCAGCAGGCACACCTGCCGGTGCCATCGCCCCCCTGATCCAGCGCTACCTCACCCCAGAAGATGCCGTCGCCCATCCCGCACCCCTGCTCACCGGCAGCGACTTAATGGCCGCCTTCAATTTGCGGCCCGGGCCACAAGTCGGTTCCCTGCTCACAGAAATTGCCATAGCACGCGCCGAAAATCGCATATCCACGCCAGAAGCAGCCCTAGAATTTGCCTTCCAGCAACTGCGCCACCAGAGCGGGGCCGAGGGAGGTGGCAAAAATTCTTGACACTCAACCCGTCGCGTGCTAATATAAAAATTTGCATTGAGTCCCTGGGTGCTGTTTGCAGCAGCTTATGGGTCCAGTTGCGGGTGACAAAAGTTACTCGCATGTCACCGTTGTTATGAGGCCATCATGGCTAAACGCCGCAACCCTAAAAAAGAAAAAGCTCTCCGCAACCTAGCTTACGCTCGCCGGTTTCGCAAACGCACAGCACCAGGCAGTTTTGGTAAAAGACGCTTCTGGCGCGACAATCGCCAGGAAGACACCAGAGAAGACAAAGATAGCATGAGCGCCGAGGACATGAACGTCTAAGCGGTGCCCAGAAACCCGGTTTCTTAAAAAAACCGGGTTTCAAAGGGCGTACTTCACCCAACTGAAAACCGCGACAGTCTTCCCATCTGCTGCTGACGCACCAGCAAGCGCTGTGCCGTTGGGCGAGCGCATCAGGTGCCAGCTGCCGGTAGCGCCCAAAGCTTTGCACCGGCAGACTTGCCGGTTATCGACAAACCTGGTATAATTAAATACCCTAACCCAATCGGGTTGAACAAACTTGTAGTGGGTAGCTCAATCCCTCAGATTGCCAATCATCCGTGATTCACAGAAAAATTGCGGGCGATTGCCTTACTAACTTCAAGAGTGCACAAGAGTGCGGGGCGCAAATCTCGCACCGTCACACCTTTTCAGGCAAAAGTAAACAGTCAAGCCATGTTTTGCTTTTAATTTGCTTATCTATTGGCAAGAGACAGAGCCGGCTTGGTAGGCTTTACCAGCCTGTAGTGGCGAGGCACCCACGGAGACCGCCCAGAAACGTAAGTCAGAGATAAATAGTGTAAATTAAATGCAATTAGGCAGGCTCTAATTGGGGATTGGGCACGATCGCATTGGGGATTGGGCACGATCGCATTGGGCAACAAGCTGTGAGTCTTTTTTGATGCGCCTGGGGCCATGCGCAGGGAGCGATGCGCCATGCCATATAATTTAACTCAAGTTGCTACGAGCGCAGTGAGTCAGGTAAGAGCCCCCCTTAGCCGGGGCGGGCAAGGCGTCACCGACGCTACAAAAGTGGGGGGGGGAACATCTGAAAGCCCCCTTTTCCTCTCGTTACCAGCCTCCGCTCATTCCCAGCCTCAGGCTGGGAACGCCGTTTTGGAGGCTCTGCCTCAAAAAGTAGCAACTTAGGTTAATTTAGGGGAGTATAAAAACCGTTGATGTATGAGGATTAAATATGAAGCCAGGGCTGGGCATAATAAGGAACGACAGAAAGAGACAGAGACAATACTTGGTTAACTAAAAGCCAGAAATAGTGAATAATATACCTGGGGGTATATAAGGAAACAAAAACAGATGCTTCCCTAGCAAGATGAAGTCGCCCCTTAAAGGTTTTTAGGATAACTTCCAGAAGTTCAAACGCTTGAAACATTAGGAGTACAGTTATGCCAGACAAGAGAAATCGCGGATTTGCGTCTATGGACGAACAAAAACAACGCGAAATAGCTAGCAAAGGCGGTCACGCCGCCCATGAGAAGGGAACCGCCCACGAATTCACCCCCGAAGAAGCAAGAGCTGCCGGTCGCAAAGGTGGGGAAACCGTCAGCAAAGACCGGGCACACATGGCAAAAATTGGCCGCAAAGGTGGGGAAACCGTCAGCCAAGACCGGGCACACATGGCAAAAATTGGCCGCAAAGGCGGAGAAACCGTCAGCCAAGACCGCGATCACATGGCAGCAATTGGCCGCAAAGGCGGAGAAACCGTTAGCCAAGACCGGGAACACATGGCAGAAATTGGCCGCAAAGGCGGTGAGCAAAGCCACAAAAACGAAGAGTAGCAGCAGGGTGCGTTCCCTCAAAGGAGCTACCAGAGATTTGCACCGGCAGGCTTACAGAGCAAGCCGGTACTCCCAACAATATGGCATCCAAACCCGCCTGGCCCCTCCGTTCTTCCTTGGCGTCCTACCCTGCGGGCGATCCGCTGCCGCGTCTATGGCGTCTTGGCGGTTAGGTTAATTTTTTATCTTACTCCCTGGCAATCGCATCCCAAAACCCCTCACCAGGCAGAGTCAACCCCTGTAACTGGCCATTCACCCAGCCCGCAGCGGCTATTCCAGACGCCAAAGCGCCTTCCACCAGATTCCCCCCGCACCAATCGCCACAGCAAACCACCGGCACCGGCACCTGAGCACTCAAACACGCCTCTGGCAGAGGGCGGGTAGCAAAAGCATAGCGCCAGCGGTGAACCTGCACCCAATCCGGGCTGTCCAGCCAAGGCAGCAGATACTTAGCCGCACGCGCCAGCAGTTGCTCGCCCGCCGGCTGGAAGTCCTCAGCCTCTAAATAACCTTGTGCGAACCCAGGAGTGCTTTGCAGCACAAACACCGGCACCTCGGACCCCCGTCGCTTGCTGCTGTCTATGCCAACCCAAGCCAGCTTCTCCTCCGAGGGAAAGGCCACCGCACGCCATGCGCTGTCTCGCCTTGCTAAATCTTGCTGCCGGTCTGCAGGGTAGCCTGCCATAACGCTGATACAAGGCTCAAACTCCACAGAGCGCAATTTGTTCAACAACTCCAGGGGAACAGCACCCTCATGTGGCTCCAGAAGCGTGAGCGCTTGGGGTGCCGGTATGGCCACCACCACAGCTTTGGCCGTCAGCTCTTGGTCAGGTTCAGCAGCAGAATCAGTAGCGTGCAGGGTGAGATGCCACGTCTGGCTGTCCGTTGGCGAGATAGCGGCGACGCGCCGGTTCAGCAAAATCTGCAAGTCTGCGCCCAGAAACTTGCCAATCGCACTCATTCCTGCCGGTGCGGTGTAATAGGTGCACCAGTTTCCTGGAGCCAATAGATGCGGGTGTTGGTCAGAACCCAGTTCGTAAACAGTGTCAGTCCAAGGTTCGATAATGTTGCGGTCGGACAAAACCTGAACCAAACGCCGCAACAGCAAACCAGTGGGTTGCAGGTATCGCGCCCCGTGATCCGCACAAGTGCCCTGCAACCGGCGCGTGGCCACACGTCCGCCCAGCCCGCGAGACTTTTCCACAACCGTCACCGAATAACCGGCCATACGCAGCAGCTGAGCGCAAGTCAGCCCCGCCATACCGGCACCAATCACGGCAACATCCAATATATTGTCGCTTGCAGCCATTAGGGTCAGAAAGTAAAGAACAATCAAAGTAACATGTCCTTATTTCAGTAGCAAGCGCTACTGCGCACAAGCGCCCACAGGCGGGCCCCCCCGCTCAACCAAAGCCGGCGGCTGCAGCCCAATAGTACAATAAATCAGACCCAGAATCTGCGCGGAGCCGCGCCTCTGGGCAGGACAATCCAGGGAGGAAGCGGACATTGGACGAGTTAAGAGCAGCACTGGAACTGGCAACCGACGAAGAATTGCAGCAGCTGACGGATATTCTCTTCTGCCGCCGGTTCAACCCCCTCGACTACATTCAAACCCCCGATCCGATCGACGTTAAAAGCCGAGACAGGCTTTCCTGGCTGGACACTCTCGAACAGCGCTTTCGCTATCTCGCCGCCGATGGCGTCACGGTTTTGCGGGGCAGCACCGATAAAGTCACCTACCGGCAAGCCCTGATTCAGGTGTGCCGCTACCTGAAAATCCCCCACTCCAAAAAACTGTCCACCACCGATTTAGAAGCTGAGGTGTTTCTCTTCTTGATGGGCAAAGCTTGGAAAAAATTGCCGGTCTCAGAACAGGAAGCTTTGACGGAGCGCGTGCGCGGAGCGTTGGCCCAATCCCACCTCTGCCAACCGCTGCCCCTGCTGGCCCAAAAAGATCCGCTAGGCTTGCTGCTCAAAGGCGGCAGCGCCTTGGCAGTCAGTTCTGTGATCCAGCCGCTGGTGCTGCAACAGATTGCCCGCCAGTTTGCCATTCACTTC
>JALOOK010000014.1 GCA_025454445.1 Oscillatoria sp. Prado101
AGCTGCAGGAGTTGGCGCAAGTGTTTGGGGGGAGTTTTTAACGCCTCCGCCAGTTCGGCTTCGGTGGGGTTGCGAAGCAGCGAACGCTTGAGATCCCGAGAGGCGTGTTTGAGTTTGTTGAGCTGCTCGACGATGTGCACCGGCAAGCGAACGGTTCGCGAACTGTTGGCGATGGTTCGCGTAATCCCCTGGCGAATCCACCAGTAGGCGTAGGTAGAAAACTTGTACCCCTTGTCTGGATCGAACTTTTCTGCAGCGCGATTCAGTCCCAAGGCTCCTTCTTGAATCAGATCCTGAAATGCCACCCCCCGATTCAGATATCGCTTAGCTATCGAAACAACTAATCGCAAATTGCAGCGAATCATCTGCTGTTTGGCAAGCCGACCTGCCAGCTGGCGATTTTCTAGCTCAGCTTCGCTCAAAAACGCCGCTGCTGCCAGTTCTGCCTGGCTGGGGGGGCGACCTAATTCTGCTGCTAATTTTTTCTGGATAGCCTCAAGGGCTACCAACTCTTTGACGCAATGCCCTAAGGCCACCTCTTCCTCTGGGTTCAGGAGTGGATAGCGTGCCATCTCTTTAAAAAAGGAGCCAACGGAATCATCTGACACTGTTTTTTCGTATCCGGGTAAACGTTGAGCCGCCGCAATTTCATCCACTGATTTGTCCTCCTGTTAAGAGTGCTTCAGCTGGAGAGAGTTCTGCCGGAGCCATGTTCAAATTAATCAATTTAATTTTCAAACGCTCGCTATCAGCAGCGCCGCCAAAGCAGTTGATTGTTGAAAGATTATTATTTAATTGTAATCAGAACCTACTTACAGTATAATTGTTCGCACCGGCTTTTGCCAAGACATAACATCGCTCCTTTGACGGCTCCATATCAACAAGGGCGCTGGCCAGAATACCTAAAACGGCTTGCGCCGCGCTCCCTGGCGGGAAAACGGCGCTTCCAGCAGCCGATCGCCACGGCTGCTGGAAGCGCCGGCAAGAAAGCGCCTTCTCGCAGGGTGCCGCTGCCCCAACGGCGCTGAAAATGCCGGTGACTGGCACAGCCTACGAGACCCACTTTCCGCCGGCCCCCGAAAAGTGGCCAATTATCAACGCACAACTCACAACTCCTGACCTTGGCAATATGTCTAACTACGATTTTGACTCAGGCACCGGCTTTGTGGCAGAGCCCGAAACGGCAGGCGATAGCGAGCAGGTGGCTGCTGGCTTGGTGGCCGAGCCTAAGGCGTCTTACGAGGCGGGTGCCGGTGCACAGCAGTGGATTGAAGTCTTGGTGGACTGTCCGGCTGTCCAAAAGACAAGTCCGGAGGAGGAGGAGAAACTCTCTGGGGGCGAAGAGAAACTTTTCACCTATCGGGTGCCCCCAGAGCTAAAAGTCCAGCCCGGTGATATCCTCAGCGTGCCGTTTGGGGCGCAACAGCTGAGCGGGATTGCCATCCGCTTCACAGACCGGCTGCCCGCTGGTTTAGCCCCCGAAAAAGTTCGCGACGTAGAAGATGTGATCGTCGCCTTCAGTTCCTTAGCGCCGGCATACCGGCAGCTGCTCGAACGAGTGGCGTCTCACTACCGCACGCCCCTCATTCAAGTGATTCGCACCGCCCTGCCCCCCGGTTCCCTGGCACGCTGGCAGCGCCGCATTCGCCTCAACGCAGCGGCAATTCCCGCCGGTGCCGACATCTTCCTAAAAAATCCAGCCGCCCGCCAGATTCTCGCCCTCCTGCAAGCCTCCAAAACCGGCGACCTCAGCTGGCGGGAAATCCAGCGACAAGTCAAAGGTGCCGAGAGAGGATTGCAGCAGCTGGGCCAGCGCAACTGGGCGGAAAGCTACCTGGAGCAGCCCAAACAGCCGCAACCAAAGCAAAAACTAGCAGTGACACTGGTTGGCGATCCCTTTTCAACTGAGCTCAAGAAGCGACAGCGGGAAATTTTGCAAATGCTGGGGCGTTGCGGCGGCGAAATGTGGCTAAGTGAGTTCTTAGAGATTTGCCGCACAACCTCGCCCACACTGAAGGCACTCGAAGAAAAAGGCTACATTACGATCCAGGAGCGGGAAGTGTTGCGGGCACCGGCACAGCCCGCCCAAACACCTGACGCGCCCAAAGACTTGACAAATTACCAGGAACATGCTTTAGAAGTTCTCTCCAATTTAAATACCTTCGCCCAAGTGCTGCTGCACGGCGTCACCGGCTCGGGCAAAACAGAAGTGTACCTGCAAGCGATAGCGCCGGTGCTCCAGCGCGGGCAGTCGGCAATCGTCCTCGTCCCGGAAATTGGCCTCACCCCGCAACTCACCGACCGATTCACCGCCCGCTTTGGCGATCAAGTGGCCGTCTATCACAGCGCCCTGTCCGCCGGCGAGCGCTACGACACCTGGCGGCAAATGCTGCTCGGGGAGCCGCTTGTCGTAATCGGCACCCGCTCAGCCATATTTTCCCCCCTGCCCAATCTCGGCCTGATCGTCTTGGACGAAGAATACGACGACAGCTACAAACAGAACCAGCCCGCCCCCACCTACCACGCCCGCACCGTCGCCAAGTGGCGTGCCGAATTGGCCAACTGCCCCCTGATTCTCGGTTCCGCCACCCCATCCCTAGAAACCTGGGTGGAAATTAGATGGAAAGCGCTGGAGAATTCCCAATCCCCAAATCCCCAAATCCCGGCATCCAGCCAAACCCATTACCTGTCAATGCCAGAGCGCGTCCAGTCGCGCCCCATACCGCCGGTGGAAGTTGCCGACATGCGGCAAGAGTTGCGAGCGGGCAATCGCTCCATTTTTAGCCGGTCGCTGCAGCAAGCCTTGCACCGGCTTTACGCAACCCGCCAGCAGGGCATTTTGTTCATCCACCGGCGCGGGCACAGCACGTTTGTCTCTTGCCGGAGCTGCGGCCATGTGATACAATGCCCCAATTGTGACGTTTCTCTTGCTTATCACCACACGCACCAGAACGCCGCACAGCTGCTGCGCTGCCATTATTGCGGCTACGGACAGCTGCACCCAGAGCAATGTCCAGAATGCAGCTCTCCTTATTTGAAAGCTTTTGGCAGTGGGACGCAGCGAGTGGAGCAGGAATTGGCCAAGGAGTTTCCGCAGTTGCGCGTGATTCGGTTTGACAGCGACACGACTCAGCGGAAAGGGGCGCACCGGGAGTTGCTGGGGCGATTTGCCAACCGGGAAGCGGATTTGTTAATTGGCACGCAAATGCTGACTAAGGGGCTGGATTTGCCGCAGGTGACGCTGGTGGGGGTGGTGGCGGCGGATGGGTTGCTGAATATGTCGGATTACCGCGCTGCAGAAAGGGCGTTTCAAACTTTGACGCAGGTGGCCGGGCGTGCCGGTCGGGGGAGTGACCCGGGGCGGGTGATAATTCAAACCTATACGCCGGAGCATCCCGTGATTGGGGCGGTGCGCCGTCACGAATATGAGCGGTTTGTGGAGGGGGAGCTGCTGCAGCGACAGGCGCTGAACTATCCGCCTTATGGGCGTTTGATTCTGTTGCGGCTGAGTGGTTTGGATCTGGCGGAAGTGGAGAGTTGCGCACAGCTGGTGGCGTCGGCGCTGCAGTCGGCAGATTTTACTCCGCTTGCGGGGGGATACGAGCTGCTCGGACCGGCACCTGCGCCGGTGATGCGGGTGGCGAACCGCTACCGGTGGCAGATTTTGCTGAAGTTTCCGCCCGGGGTGCCGGTGGTGCTGCCAGATTTGGGGCAGTTGCGGGCGCTGTGCCCGCTATCGGTGAGTTTGGCGGTGGATGTTGACCCGCTGAATTTGGGGTGATATAGCAGGTCTAAATGATTTGCGCAACCGCGCTTGGGTCTAGAACCCCGGTTTCTTTAAGAAACCGGGGTTCTGAAATTTACACGATTGACGCCCTCTATATCTGATTAACCCCTGTCACCGGCGCTCGGTTTCGGGAAAAGTGTGTTTGAAGTCCTCGAGCAGCTCGTCCATTTCTTCGAGCGCCTGATTGACATCAATCCTCAGCGTGCCCAGGTTTGGTTTCTCTAACAGCCGCACCAAGACTTCTCGCTGGGTTTCAATTTTGGCAATGCGCTCGATCAGTGTCTGTTTGTCCATCATGTCCTTCCTTTTTCAGCGTTCAGCTTTCAGGATAAGCTTGTCTGTTGCGTGTTGGAAACCCACTCCGGCTGCAGCGCATTCGCGCCCCGGCGTTCCGCAGACTGGCACCGGCGGAGCGTGCTTTTAAAAGTAATATACTATTATAGCATCAATTTGGCTGTATTGAATGTGGGTGCCGGTTCAGCGCAGGAAAGGCGGGCGTTTGGTGTCCGCCGGCTTGTTTTTGATCATTTCAGCCAGAAAGTGTTTGAGGGCTTTTTCGCGATTTTTCATGAAAGCAGCCCAGAAACCGGGCTGAAACTCATCCATCGTTTTGGCCAAGGCCCACACATCCACTGCTAGGATGTTGTAGAGCATTTCATCCTCTCGCTTGAGGGATTGAATTTCCTCCATTAAGCCACTTTTTGCGTCGGCTTGCCCATTTTTGTGACCAATCATGTGAATTACTCAAGTTATAAAGGAATCATATTAGACAGCGACATCCCAGCCAAATATCTTATCTGTCTGGGTGATATAGCAGTAGCCACGCACGGAAACGGACGATCGCTCATACATGGGATCGCGCATACATGGCATGATCGCATGCATCTGTGAGTCTTTCCTCTGCGCCTGGGGCCATGCGCCTGGGGCCATGCGCATGCATGCCTTAATGTCCTAAGCAATATGACTGCTGCTATACTGGCTGTTGCTGCCGGTAGGCTGGTGCTGCTGGTACAAGTTGCAATTGGGCATTGGGCATCACGCATGCATGGCATCATCGCATTGGGGCAGTGGGCGATGGGCAATGGGCGATGGGCATCATCGCAAAAAGCTGTGAGTCTTTGATGATGCGCCTGGGGCTTAAGCGCCGGGGGCCATACCCCATGCCCCATGCGCCATGCCCTCTTTGATGCCTCTCGCACCCTGAAAGCGAGGATAATAAAGGCTGAAGAGAATTGCAAGTGGAACCAGCTAGTTAATATGTTACCTCAAATATCTTTGGCAACCCTGGGTTTAGTGGTTGGCAGTGTCTTGACCGCCATTGGCCTGGCTGCTTATTTCGCCGACAACGCCACACTGAATCTGGCCGGATTCTTTTACGGGATTCCCTTGCTGCTGGGGGGGTTGGCGCTGAAAGCGGCGGAACTGGTGCCGGTGCCGTTCAGCGAGCCTACCGCTGCAGATGTCCTGGCGCTGCGGGACAAGGTTGCCACCGGCATCCAAAATCAGATTCGCAAAGACGTGACTCGCTATCGCTACGGTCAAAAAGCCCATCTCGACGAGGCGCTGGCTCGCTTGGGCCTCAGTCCCACTGACCAGGAGCGCCCGGTGTTGAAGGGGTTGCGGGAAGCCGAGATTGCCGGTGCTTACGCTTTGATTATGGAATTTGACTCGCCGCTGATTGCTTTGGCAACTTGGCAGCAAAAACAGGAAAAAATGGAAAAGTTCTTTGGCCCAGGGGTGCGGGTTGAGGTGACGCAGCCGGAGGAAAAGCGCATTGACGTGGCTCTGATTGCAACGCCGGAAGGCTAATTGAGGATGGGGCATCACGCCAAAGGGCATGATCGCATGGGTTGGAGCACGACCTGAAAGCTTTCCCCCCAACCCCTAACCCCTGAAACCTAACACCTCACCCCTAACACTTAACCCCTAACCCTTAACCCCTCACTTTTCCAGTCGAACAGCGTACCACTGCAAAAATTCTCCCGGGCCAACGTCCAGGGAGCAGCTGGTGTCCAGCAGATACTTGGCTTGGGCTTCGGGTGCCGTAAATTTTTGCAAATCCTGTGGCAAGTCATCCTGGAGATTGGCCAAAATAGCCTTGAGCTTTTCCTGGAGTTCAGCTGCCGTGAGGAATTGCTCCGGCTGGTTGGTTTCCAGCACTACAAAGTGATCTTCCTGATAGATTAACGGATCTGCCATATTTTCGGCTCCTTTGTTCTCCCTGGATCAAACCGCAGCGCAGCGCCGCACATCTGTCTGGCGATCTGCCCCCGCCTGCGTCTGTTGTAGCACAGGCCAGAGCGCCTGTGCCCAGCCTGTGCCCAGCCTCTGCCCAGCCTCTGCCAAAATGCTGCTGACTCCTGCTGCCGGCCCCCAAGTTCAGAAATAGTTAAACTTTCAACCTTGACAATTCACATATATTTTGCTATATAGCAGTAGCTACTTAGGTTAGAACATGGGCATTGGGCATCATCGCATTGAGCATCACGCAAAAGCTGTGAGTCTTTGCCATGCGCATGAGCCCGATGCGCATGAGCCCGATGCGCCTGGGGCCATGTGCCATGCCATTAATGTCCGTGCCCAATATGACTGCTGCTATACAAGTCGGGAGTGATTGCGGAGGGCAGACGCGCCGGCTGCAGGGGAAAACGTGGGAATCGCAGGCAGGATGCAGGATGTGACTGGCGGGGGCGGGGTCGATCGGGGGTGGCATCAGCTAAAGTAATCTTTAGCTTCACTAAACAATTGGTTGCAATCGCCGGACAATAGGGGCTACCTAGCAGAGGGACTGATGCTGGAACTGTTAAAAAGCTTTTCTTTTGGCAACTTTATGCCGCAGGGGCAGTGCTTCCTGTGGAATCCAGAGCTGGTTTGGCTGTATGTGCTGTCCGACTTGTCAATCGCACTGTCCTATTACGCCATTCCCTTGATGCTGGTGTATTTCGTCTGCAAGCGGCGAGATGTGCCCTTCGGCTGGACAATATTGCTGTTTGGCACCTTTAGCGTCGCCTGTGGCACGACGCACCTGATGGAGGTGTGGGTGCTGTGGCACCCTAATTACTGGATTGCAGGTTTCGTGAAAGCCCTGACAGCAGCTATCTCAGCACTGACGGCACTGCAACTGGTGCCGCTGCTGCCGAGGGCGCTAGCGCTGCCCAGCCAAGCCCAACTGGAATTAGTTAACAAAACCCTGCAAAAAGAAGTCAGCGAGCGGCGCTGTGTGGAGGAGCAAGTTCGCACCCTCAACAGCCAGCTGGAACAGAGAGTGAGCGAGCGGACAGTACAGCTGGAGACGGCTAACGCGCAATTGCTCAAAGAAATCGGGGAGCGCCAGCAAGCGCAGGAGGAACTGCAAAAGTCTCTGGCGCTGCTGCAGGCAACCTTCGACTCAACTGCAGATGGAATACTGGCGGTTGACAGAGATGGAAAAATCGTCACCTTTAACCGCAAGTTCCAAGAAATGTGGCTGATTGCCGATGAGACAGCTCAATCGGGAGAATCTCAGGCATCTCTGGAAAGGGTCAAATACCTGCTTGAAAGGACGGAAAGGTTATTTGGCGAACTTAAACCTAGTATTGCCAATGAAATATGCGGGATACCCGCTGATGGTTACGACATTTTAGAATTTAAGGATGGCAGAATATTTGAGCGTTACGCTCAGCCGCAGCGGGTTGGAGATGCCACCGTCGGCACAGTGTGTAACTTTCGAGACATTACGGCTCGCAGGCAAGCTGAAGAAGAACGAAATCGCTTCTTCTCCCTTTCCATTGACATGCTTTGCGTTGCCGGTTTCGATGGCTATTTCAAGCAGCTGAACCCGTCCTGGTCAAAGACCCTAGGCTTTAGTGATTCAGAGCTTATAGGAAAAAAGTTAATCGATTTTGTTCACCCTGAAGACCGGAAAAGAACAATTGCCGAAGTTGCGAAACTTATGGCAGCCCGCACCAATGGAATTTCTTTGGAAAATCGCTTTCGCTGCAAAGATGGCTCCTACAGGTGGCTGTTGTGGAACTCCACAGCATACCCGGAACGCCAAATTATCTACGCTGTAGCTCATGACATCACAGAACGCAAGCAGCAAGAAGTGGCGCTGCAAGAGACAACAGCACTGCAGCGGGCGATTTTGAACAGCGCCAACTACACGATCGTGTCCACGACACCAGACGGCACAATCCGCACCTTTAATGCGGCGGCGGAGCGATTGCTGGGATATGCTGCAGAAGAAGTAATCGGAAAAACAACCCTGGATATCATCCACGATCGTAAACAGGTGGCGCAACGGGCGGCTGAGCTGTCTGCCGAATTGGGAGTGCCGGTGGAGCCTGGGTTTGAGGCATTTGTTGCCAAGGCGCGGCGGGGGGAAACAGACGAGCGCGAATGGACTTACATCCGCAAAGATGGCAGCCGCTTTCCGGTGCTGCTGTCGCTGACAGCGCTCAGAGATGCGTCAGGCAACATTACCGGCTACATGGGAATTGCCAGCGATATTACCTCGCGCAAAGAAGCGGAGGCGGCGCTGCGGGAAAGCGAGAACAAATACCGCTCTGTGGTAGACAGCGTTAAGGAAGTGATTTTTCAGAAGGATGCAGCGGGTTTGTGGACATTTCTCAATCCGGCCTGGACGGAAATCACGGGATTTTCAATTGAGGAAAGCCTGGGCGCGAATTTCTTAAATTACGTTCATCCCGACGACCGGCAGCATAATTTAGAACTGTTTCAACAGCTAATTGAGCGCCAAAAAGATTACTGCCAGCACGAGGTTCGTTACCTAACCAAAAACGGTGGTTTCCGCTGGTTTGAGGTGTTTTATCGGCTGCTCTTGGATGCTAACAATCGGATTACAGGCACCTCTGGGACGCTCAACGATATCACGGAGCGCAAGCAAGCGGAACAGGCGCTGCAACAGCAGGCTGAGCGGGAGCGGCTGGTGGGAGCAATGCAAGAGCGCATCCGCCAGTCTTTAGATTTGGACGAAGTGCTTTCTACCGCTGTGGCGGAAGTGCGGCAATTCCTGCAAACCGACCGCACAGTGATTTACCAGTTTCTGCCCGATTGGAGTGGGGTGATAGTCGTTGAGTCGGTGGGTGAGGGTTGGGAGGAAATTCTAGGAACCCAGATCAAAGATCCTTGCTTTGAGAAAAGCCTTCTTTCCCGCTACCCGCAAGGTCGGATTGCCGCGATTGAGGATATTTACACTTCTGGCATATCCCAGTGCTACATTGACTTGCTCGAAGGGTTTCAGGTGAGAGCCAATTTGGTAGTGCCAATTTTGCAAGGAGAATCGCTGTGGGGGCTGCTGATTGCCCATCACTGCAGTGCTCCGCGCCGGTGGGGCGAACAGGAAGTGGAGTTGCTCAAACAGCTGAGCGTGCAGCTGGCCATAGCCATCCAGCAATCCATCCTCTTCAAGCATGCGCAAAATGAAATTATGGAGCGCAAACAAGCAGAGGAAGCGCTGCGGGAATCAGAAGAGCGCTATCGGGCGATTTTAGAAGACCAAACAGAACTCATCTGCCGTTTTCTTCCCAACGGCACCTTGATTTTCGTCAATGAAGCATACTGTCGCTATTTTGTCAAGCGGCGCGAGGATATTCTCGGAAAGTACATTACGGCAGTGATTCCAGCGGATCTGTGGAAGCAGGTGCGCCTGTCGCTGGCAACTCTGACGCAAGAATTGCCGGTGGGGACTTCCGAGTATCGGGTTATTTTGCCTGCGGGGGGGGTGCGGTGGCTGCAGTGGACGGACAGGGCCATGTTTGACGATCGCGGGCAGCTGGTGGCATTCCAGGCCGTCGGGCAGGACATTACGGAGCGCAAGCAAGCTGAGCGAGAACTGCAGGAGAGCTTGGCGGCGATTCGGGGGCTGTATGAGGTGACGGCGGCTTGCGACTTGAACTTTGAAGGGCGTTTGCAGCGGATGCTGGAGATGGGATGCCGCCGGTTTGGGCTGGAGATGGGCACTGCTGGGCGAATTTACGGCAATCGCTATGAGGTGATCGCGGCGCAACTGCCTGCGGGCGCAATCCGACTGATTAAAGGAGATGCCTTTAATCTGCAGCAGACTTACGATTCCTTCGCCATTGAGAGTTCATCCCGGTCACAGATCCCCAGTGCGGTCTGTTTTGAGTCAGCCTCAACATCGGAGTGGCGCAACCATCCGGCTTACGAGGCTCGCCAGCTCCAGGCTTATATCGGTGCGCCGGTGCTGGTGGGGGGCAATGTGTACGGCACCCTGAGCTTTGCCAGCCCGAAACCCCGCCCGCACCCATTCAAACCTGCAGACACAGAGCTTCTGAAGCTGATGGCTCAGTGGGTTGGGGGCGAAATTGAACGCGAGAGCGCCAGAGAGGCTTTGCAGCGCCAGTTGCAGCGCAGCTTTTTGCTGGGAAAGATCACTCAGGAGATTCGCCAGCAGCTAAGGGAGGAAGAAATTTTTCGGACGGCGTGTTCTGTCATCGGTGAGGCGTTTGGGGTCAGTCGCTGTCTGATTCACTCTTATATCACCGCGCCCAAACCCCAGATCCAGGTGGTGGCGGAATATTTGCAGCCCGGTTGCTTTTCGGTGCTGAGCATGGAAGTGCTGGTGGAAGGCAATCCCCACGCTGAACTGATGATGGCTCAAGATCGGGCGATTTCTGCCCCCAATGTTTACGCTGACTCACTGCTGAGAGCGGCTGAGCCTCTGTGCCGCCAGATTGGATTAAAGTCTCTGCTGGCGATTCGCACTTCCTATAAAGGAGAACCGAATGGCGCGATTGGGCTGCACCAGTGCGACCGGTTCCGCCAGTGGACTGAGGATGAAGTCGAGCTGCTGGAAGCTGTGGCGGCGCAAGTGGGGATTGCTTTGGCGCAAGCGCAGCTGCTGGAGCAAGAAACCCGCCAGCTCGAGCAGCTGGCGGAGCAAAATCTCGCCTTGGAGCAAGCCAAACAGGTGGCTGATGCTGCCAACCGAGCCAAGAGCGAATTCCTGGCCACCATGAGCCACGAAATTCGCACGCCCATGAATGCGGTGATTGGTATGACCGGCTTGCTGCTTTCCACACAGCTGACGCCGGAACAGCGAGATTTTGTGGAAGTTGTGCGCACCAGTGGGGAAGCGCTGCTGACGATTATTAACGACATCCTAGACTTCTCAAAAATTGAGTCGGGCAAGCTGGACTTAGAGGCGCATCCGTTTAATCTGCGAGCCTGCGTTGAGGAGTGTCTGGATTTGGTGGCGGCGAAGGCGGCGCAGAAAGGGCTGGAGCTGGCTTACCTGATGGACTTGCAAACCCCTGAGACAATTGTCGGGGATGTCACCAGGCTGCGGCAAATTTTGGTGAATTTGCTCAGCAACGCCGTTAAATTCACCGCAGCTGGGGAAGTGGTGGTGTCGGTGACGGCTTCTAAACTGCCGGTGGGGGCTGGTGGTGGGGGCACAGGCGGGACGCTACACGCCTCCCCCAATTGGGAAATCCAATTTGCGGTGCGCGACACCGGCATTGGCATCCCTGTTGAGCGTATGAATCGCCTGTTCAAGGCGTTCAGCCAGGTAGACGCCTCCACCACCCGCCAGTACGGAGGCACCGGCTTGGGTTTGGTGATTAGCCAGCGCCTGAGCGAAATCATGGGGGGGCGAATGTGGGTGGAAAGTGAAGTGGGCAAGGGTTCCACTTTCTTTTTCACTGTCACAGCGCCAGCGGTGGCAGATGGGGAACCGGCATTGGGCCAAGCTTTAACCGGCAAGCGGTTGCTGATCGTGGACGATAATGCTACCAACCGGCAAATTTTGAGCGGGCAAACCCAGTCTTGGGGAATGCTCCCCCGCGCCGCTGCCTCGGGTGCTGAGGCTCTCGAATGGCTGCTTGGGGGTGAGGTGTTCGATTTGGCGATTCTGGACATGCAAATGCCATTCATGGATGGCCTGACTTTGGCTACAGAAATCCGCAAGCTGCCGGGGAGGAAGAATTTGCCGCTGCTGATGTTTACTTCTATCGGCAACCTGCCAGATAGCAGGCTGTTAGCTGAGCTGAATTTCGCGGCTTTTCTCAACAAGCCGGTCAAGCAATCGCAGCTTTACAATGTTTTGACCGGCATTGTTGGTTTGGTGCCGGTGAAGTGCAGTTCCCTGCGAGTTGAACCTGAGGCGATTGATTCGCAGCTGGCGTCTCGCCATCCGTTGCGGATTCTGCTAGCGGAGGACAATGCGGTCAACCAGAAGGTGGCCCTGCGCATACTGGAGCGTCTGGGGTATCGGGCAGACATTGCCGCCAACGGACTGGAAGTGCTCGAAGCGGTGCGACGGCAGCCTTATGATGTGGTGCTGATGGATGTCCACATGCCTGAGATGGACGGTTTGGAAGCCACTCGCCAACTGTGCCAGCAGGTAGTGCCTGCTGCTCGACCCCGGATTATTGCCATGACGGCTAATGCCATGCAGGGGGACCGGGATCTGTGTCTGGCGGTGGGTATGGATGATTACATTAGCAAGCCTGTGCGGATGGAGGCTCTGGTGGAGGCGCTGCAAAAGTGCCAGCCTCTAACGCCTGCTGAGGGTGCCCATGCCGGTGGGGCCCATGCCGTTGGGCACCAGCCGGCGACAGAACCTGTGAGTGCTCAAGAGGCGGAGCCCTCTGCAGAGCTAAAAGTCGCATCTGGCGAAAAGGAGAGCGCTTCTTCTGTCTCCCTCGCCCCCTCACCCGCTCTGCCTCCCCCCGCCTCTCACCCTCTAACCCCCTCACCCTCTCACCATCTCCCTCCGATTGACGCTGGAGTGATTAGAGCGTTACAGGATATGGTAGGTGAGGATGACCCAGAATTGCTCAAGCTGGTGATTGACAGCTATTTGGCGGATTTGCCCAGACTCTTGCAAGACATCCGCACGGCAGTGGAACTCTCAGATGCGCAGGCACTTGAGTTTTCGGCTCACACTCTGAAGTCTAGTAGCGCCACTGTGGGCGCGATCCCCCTGGCTGAGCTGTGCAAGCAGCTGGAAAATAGGGGGCGCACCGGCGCTCTGGCCGAGTCGGCTATGATGGTAGAGCGGCTGGAAGCGGAGTGTGAAAGGGTCAGGGATGCCCTGGAATCTTTGAATTTCTGAGTTACCGCGATTTGAATCCCTAACAGGAATTTTTGTTTGACAGAAATAAATGGGCACTATTTATATGGAATAGCGCATTCCCAGACTTGAGCAGTATTCGACCGGGCGTCAAAACCGCTATGATTTGAAATTCCTTGCCATGCCCACTCTAATTGGCACAAACACCACTGCCAGCGACAGAGATCCCCCTCTGGTGCTGGTGATCGAAGATGACCGAACGACGAGAATATTGCTGCGGCGAGCGATGGAAAAAGAGGGCTACCGGGTGGCTGAAGCTGCTGACGGCAAGCAGGGTTTGGCTGATTACACTCGCCTGCACCCGGATATCGTGCTTCTGGACGCGATGATGCCGGTGATGGATGGCTTTACCTGCTGCGAGCAGGTGCGGCTGCTCGGGGATGGGGATAGCACGCCGGTGCTGATGATTACCAGTCTTGACGATCCGCAATCGGTGGACCGGGCGTTTGAGGCGGGGGCGGCGGATTACGTCACTAAGCCCATCCACTGGACGGTGCTGCGCCAGCGGGTGCGGCGTCTGATTCAACAAGCCCACCTCTACCGGCAGATGGAAGCGGCTAACCGAGAGTTGCAGCGTCTGGCTTCTGTGGACGGACTCACGGGGGTGGCTAACCGACGGCGATTTGACGAGATATTGGAGCGCGAGTGGTTGCGCCTCGCCCGGGAGCGGCAGCCTCTGTCGCTGATTTTGTGCGATGTGGATTTTTTCAAAGCCTACAACGATACTTACGGGCATATTGCTGGGGACAAGTGCTTGCAGCTGGTTGCCGGTGCCATCTCTCAGGCGGTGCGCCGCCCCGCTGATTTGGTGGCTCGTTACGGGGGGGAAGAGTTTGCGGTGGTTCTCCCCCACACAGATTCCGCCGGTGCGGTTCATGTGGCTGAGCAGATCCGAATCAATGTGGCTGCTTTGGGGATTGTCCGGGGGCAGCCACGCGTGCCGGCGGCCACGGTGGGGATGGCCACGGGGGGGGCGGCCACAGGGGGGATGGCCACGGGGGGCCGCCCCTACGGTGGCGATCTGGTAACGCTGAGTTTGGGGGTGGCTACCGCGATTCCCCTGCCTAACTCAACACCGGCGGTGCTGATTGCCTCCGCTGACAGGGCGCTTTATGACGCTAAAGCTTCAGGGCGAAACCGCACTGTTTTGATGCAATAAGAAGCGATAGTTGATAGCGCCAGCCAGATTGCGGCTGATTCCCCCGACGTCTTTCAACTCATATCATTTGGGATCTCCCCTTTTATCTCCTTTTCCTTTAACGGCTTGAGTTTATGACTGAACGGCAAGCTAACAGCCCATCAAATAGTGAAGCACCTTACGGTGACGGTATTCTCGACCAGCTCCCCCAAGCTGCGAAAAGGTGGGCGGAAAGTTTGCCTTGGGAGGAGCGCCGGTATATATTGTCTTTATGCTATCTGCTGTGCGCCGCTCCTTCGGACTTGCAAGCTGAATTTTTAGATGATTACACAGCGGATGGCTTACTTTCAAAAATGCTTCAAGACATCGATACCCTGAATCGTGTTAAAAAATATCTGAGAGGGTTCCGCATTAATACGGAACTCAATGAATCCGTACTGAGATGCTATATTAAGCAGTTTTACATCCATTCAGCAACCGACGCTCGCCGACAGCCTGTTCGCTATTTAGAATCCGTCCTGCGCTTGATTCTCAGTTCCGAAGAGCGCACTAACGTTTTCAATTATATGTTGGGTTTTGAGCTGTTAAAAATGATGTTTAAAATGAGCTGGATGCAGATGGAAAGATTGGCCGTCCTTCAAAAGCAGCAGGAAAGCTTTATTCATACCTATATCAAACCCATTCAAGCCGCTCACCGGCTAAATGGAATAGTCAACCCTAAGGACGAAAAAATATTCTTTGCTCGGCGGGCTTACTTTGTCAGAGTTCCTGACCTAACTTCCAAAAAAGTGGTGGAGCTGGTCATGGCAACTTTCACAACAGATATCGTGAATGAATTTGGATTTTCTCTAATTCGCCACCGTCAATCTTTCCGCTTTGACTGGGATTATATTTTTAATTCAGAAGAAGAGCAAGAAGGAATATTTGCCCAGGACTTTTGATATGATGGGCATTGGGCAGCCGGCTTCGGGGGCATGGCCCCATGCCCCATTCCCCTGAACGTCGGTGCTGATGTCAGGTGCTGTCGCTCTGGAATCGGGGTAGTTTAAAATAACCCAAGTTGCTACCTACCAGTGAGTCAGGTGAGATCCCCCCCCTAGCCTCTCACAAGTGTGGGTTTTTTGCACACGGTGGCGCTCGGGGGCATTGGTGTTAAGTTAAAATTAATAATGAACCGCGCCCGACGCAGAGAGCGCCAAGAGAGAAGAGGGAGTTGCCCACGGAAAAACGCCATTTCAGCCTGTGTAAAAGACCTACACCTGTGCTCGCGCTAGCCCATCCTTAAAAAGGGGGGGGAAATACTCAAAGCCCCCCTTGTTTAGGGTGGTTTGGGTGGATCTAGATGCAAAGACCTTGGAATTAGCAAAGTGAGTTAAAATATAGAATGTATAATCAAATGTTGAATAGGATTTATGAGCAAAAAGTTAGCTAAAAATATTGAGGATTCTGAGCCGGTTGCAATTCTGTTGATAGAAGACAATGTGAAAGACGCTGAACTGCTGCAAGAAATTTTAGGATACACCACTTCGGCTCAGTTTGAGGTTAGGCACGTCAAGCAGGTCAGCGAAGCGCTGCAACTTCTGACTGAAGAATGTTTTAATGTCATCTTGCTGGGAATAGAGCTGGCAGAGTGTCAGGAGATCGATCCCCTGGCGCTGCTTCAAAGAGCTGCTCCCAATTTGCCGGTGGTGGTGCTTGTTGAGAGCGATGATGAGCAGTTCGCTGCTGAGGCACTCGGGAAAGGAAAAGGTGTGCAGGATTATCTGGTCAAGGGTGAATTTGACTGCCGCTTGCTGGTACGCGCTTTGCGCTATGCTGTGGAGCGCAAGCACTCAGAAGTTGCTATTATTCAGGCTTTGAAACAAGAACGATATTTCCAAGAATTCAAAGAACGCTGGATTTCTCTGGTGTCTCACAAGTTCCGCAATCCGCTGACGACAATCGTCGCTTCTGCTGACTTGCTAGAAGAGTGTTCGCAGCAATTGACTGAGGATAAAAAACACGACCTGTACCGGCGAATTCAATCCGCCTCGCAGCGGATGAACGAGTTGCTGGATGATTTTATCGTCACCGGCACCACTGAATCCTTAGAAGATTTTTTCAACTCAGACCGGTAGATGTAACCGCTTCTTCTGGCTGCCGGTGGCAGATTTCCCATTTTTTGCCCACTTGTCTCTAACTTGTTGTGTCTCTAACAGGCGTGCCGGTGCCGATAAATCTGCTACCGGCATACTGCACTTTGCCGTCAGGGTAGACGCGAAATGTCCAGATGCGACGCTGAATGCAAACTGGCTGGCAATCCCCAAATCCGAGAATATAATCCAGTTCCCAGTAACTGCCTTTGAATTGCGCCTTGATGTCATTTCCGTCACCCCCCGGGTTATTTGGCTGTGCGTATCTGACTCCGGGAATGCCGGCGAACTGTTTGGCCACTGCCACCGTGTTTAGCGGTGCCGATGAGCGCAGAATTGCACTGCCGTTTGCCAAATATCTCTGCAGTTGCAGGGAGAATGTTTCCATCAAGATATCAACTTGCCGGTAGCCGGTCAGCCGCTGGCCATTTGACCAAGCGTCGGCCCATGCCGGTTTGCCACCTACGCCAACGATTATCTCGCGGGTTGATGGGGAGGGAAAGGTGTGAATGCGGTAGATTTCAGCTTTTGCCTGGGGAGGGATATGATTGCGGGCATTATACACATAAATCAGAGCGCTGTAAAGGGTGCTCACGAGGTCAGCCGGCAATTCGACTCGCTCGCTGGCGGGGACACCGGCTTGCAGTATGAAGCGCAGTGCGAGTCGTGCGGCGTCTTCTTGATACAGCCAGCGCCAAGAGTCGGGCACCTGAGAGTCATCTGCCGGTGGCCAGAGTTTTTCCGTGCCGGCAGTAGCTGGGCGGTTTTCAACAACCCGCTGAGGGAAAATTTGTGTACAATTTGCACACAAATTTCTGGATTGCTCTCTGAATGGAGCGGTGTGCGCTATCTCAGCTGGAAGGATGAGGGCAGTTGTTGCTGCGCCCAAAGCTGCCAGGAATTTTGCTGCCGGTTGCATCTGATTGGGGGATAAGTAAGCTGACATAAATATAGCGGTTCTCAGTTGGATGAACTGCGTCTGAGAAACCCGGTTTCTGAAAGAAACCGGGTTTCTCAGTAGA
>JALOOK010000334.1 GCA_025454445.1 Oscillatoria sp. Prado101
CTGCTTTTTCTGTCCGCGCCCAATATGACTGCTGCTATAATAGATATAGAGTTGCCGCAGCAGGTGCCGGTAGGCGTCAGAAAGGGACTGCGTCCTCTCGGAACGGGAATTAAAGCAGTGATAGGCTATGAAATAATCCTCGTGATGAGTTTCTTGCCAGTTCGCCAATAGAGCCGATTTGCCGAAGCCAGCCGGGGCTCTTACCAACAGCACGCCGCTGGATTCCTCCCGCACGAACTGATTTAGGTCATCCTGTTCCGCCTCGCGCCCTGCAAATACTTTCTGGGTGTACTCGCTGAGGAGTTTCTTGACTTGAGTCTCAACCTCACGTCCCTGATATTCTTCGCCAATTGCTAAAATTGCGCGATCGGCTAGCACTCTCTCCAGGCGTTCAAATCCTGCACCGTTCCGCTCTTGTTCGAGCCTTTTGATGACTGCTATCGCCCTCAAAGTTTGCTCGGCTATCGGCCCTGGAATATTCCAAATTTCGATATTTAAACGAAACAGCACTTCCTCGAATTGAGGATAGATGAGATGCTTGAGCTTGTCAAGTATTTCCTGCCGCCGAGGCATTTATTTACCCCTTTAAGTGTGGCCTGACGAGTTCCAGAAAACCGGCCTCATAATTTTGGTCGTTAATGCTGACGTGCAGAAGGTGTTTGAGGAAAGGTGGCTTTTCGCAGTCTTTATAAAGGACGGGTATCAGGCGGCGGTTGGGGATGCGCGATTCTTGCTTGGCACGCACCTCCTCCTCAATTTGTTCCGTCAGCCATGTCTGCCTTTCATAGCTCACCCACTGGGAGTCAACACTCTGCGGCGAGAGAACGAGGACAAAAACGCTGGCGCTGGAAAGGCCCTCTTCAAGTTTGGCCGGTATGCTGTCACCGGGAAGAATCTCCCATTTGTCCAACCAAGCGTCAATCCCTTCGCCGGTTCGCAAATCTGTGGCTAAACGCTCGACAAATGGTTTATCTATACTGCTGTGACTTATAAAGGTTTTCATACCTTTTAGCCTTTAGCTTTTATAACCCAGTATACGCTATCTCCCGCCAAGTTAACAACCTCTGCTAGATTTTAACAGGCGAATCGTCTCCAGGCATCTGCCAGCCGGCGCTCCTAAGGTCAAATCGGGGCGTGGGATTTTTCCAACGCCCAACCCGCCGCCACCACTTCCCGCCCCGCAAACCTTGACCGCGACAGGCTTTCACACAATTGTCAGCGTGATGCTCTCGCCGGCGCTTGTCGCTGCGGTGAATGCCGGTGCGCCGGCGCTGGCTGCCGTCTTGGGCCAGGGGAATGCGGCAGCCGGTGGGGTGCTAGCCGGTGGTATTTTATGGGGTTGGGGGGAATGGGGGAGTGTCAGAAACGCCGCTGATTTATTTATGTGACGCTTATACATTTGTATGAGCTAGCGGGGGGTGAGAGATTTGCTCTGGGTATCGAAGTTGCAGCAAGCCTGGGGACAACATTTCCTCTATGTAATGAGTCGGAATATAGCGGTTTTCGTATGAGTGAGGTACTGAGAAACCCGGTTTCTTAAAGAAACCGGGTTTCTGGGGTGTACTTCATCCAACTGAAAACCGCTATAGTTTGTGAGCTGCATCCCAAGAGTTCCGCTAATGTTGCAGGAAAGCCGCTGGGTTGGGTGCGCTATTCCGACTGTCAGCCGATACAAAGATGAACAGACTACGCCGCCGGCGATAGCTGTGAAGCTTGCTGAATAATAAGTGCGAGATGTAAATTAGAAGTTAAGCACAAGCCTGAAAACTTACCTGAAATCGCTATGAGCCTTTTTTGTCTAGTTCACGGAGCCTTCCAAGGCGCTTGGTGTTGGGATTTGTTAATTCCTTACTTAGAAGCGCAAGGTCACAAGACAGTAGCAATGGATTTGCCAATAGAAGATGCCTCGGCAAGTTTATCGCAATTTGCAGATGCAGTCGTTCAAGCGCTGCCAAAAACTGATGGTGATATTGTGCTGGTGGGTCACTCAATGGCTGGAACCGTTATTCCCCTTGTTGCAGAAGCGCATCAAGTGCGTCAGCTGGTCTTCCTTACCGCGCTTATTCCATGCCCAGCAACCAGCACACTTGACCAATTTGCCCACAATCTCGATTCTGAAAGCCTAAAATCATTAAATTATAAACCCAAAGAGTCAAGTCAAATCAACCTATTCGGTGATGAGCCTGACATGTTTAATCCAGCATCTCTTGGGAAAGACTTTTCAGATGAAGCCGTATTGATGGAACTCTTTTATCACGACTGCCAACCGGACGTAATGCGCTGGGCGCTCTCAAAAAGCCGGTCTCAGCAATCAATGGCATATATTTTTGAGGTCAGTCCCCTGAACTCTTTCCCAAAAGTAGACTGTAAATATATTGTCTGTACTGATGACCGGATAATTTCTCCCGCATGGTCACGCTATGCTGCGCTCAAGCGCTTGGGAGTTGATGCCATAGAACTGCCTGGAGGACATTGCCCGCACTTGTCTCGCCCCGATCTCTTGGCTTCAGTATTAACTAATGATAGCGATCTATAGGGCTTCTCATATCAGTGAGGTGCCCAGAAACCCGGTAACTTTGGCGAAACCGGGTTTCTTATCCGCACTCGATCCAACTGAGAACCGCTATGTAGGGTTGCCCACCGGCACAGCCGGCTGCCGGTGCGCCGCTCACTGCCAGGACTGTCAGCTGGGCCAGTGTCAAGCGTATCCCCCAGCTTTGGGGGATACCAGAGTATGCCGGTGCTATTAGCTCGCTCTTGTCTTTGGCCAGGGGAATGCAGCAGCCGGTCGGTGCCTTCCCCGCTTCACAGGGTGGTACTGAGAAACCCGGTTTCTTTAAGAAACCGGGTTTCTGGCATGTACTTCGTCCAGCTGAAAACCGCTATATATAAAGTTCCCGCTGCCCATCCCCACCGGCACCCCACCTCACCCCCCAACCCCTGAAGCGCCAGAGAGCAATTGTCCCTTCCGCAGAGTGCGCCGGCTTAACCCCGCAGCTGAGCCGGTCGAAGGCCCAGGACAGGCTGGACGCCGGCGAGCGCAATCAAAAGCCGGCAGCAGGACGACGCCCCACTATAGGTTGGGGGTGGGCCTGTGCCGTACCCCACCGGCAGCCCCCTGTTCAACCCTAAGGCTCCAGTTTGGCAAACCATTAAAAAATTCTATAGATCGGAATGTTGCGCAATTCCCTTTCAACGGTAGAATTATCAAAACACAGAAATCATTCCACCAATCTATAAGAGTCACAGACTCAACTCTATAGGTAGAGGCGAGTTCAGTGTTCTCACAACGGCGGAGGAGCCAATCCTAAAGGAGAGGGCTGCTTGTGCTTAAATTGGATTTTTTTTGCCCGAAGGACTTCTAGCTGACTGAGGGAACGCTCATGAGAATTACTAACCTGATCCATTTCCGAAACTTGCAAGGGGATTTGTTTGGCGGGGTGACAGCCGCGATTGTCTCCCTGCCCATCGCCCTGGCATTTGGGGTCGCTTCCGGTGCAGGACCGGTTGCCGGTCTTTACGGTGCGGTTTGCGTCGGCTTTTTTGCGGCGCTTTTCGGCGGCACCCCAACCCTGATTTCTGAACCAACCGGCCCGATGACAGTGGTGATGACAGCGATCGTCACCAGTCTGACAGCGGCGAATCCCGACAAAGGTTTGGCAATGGCATTTACCGTTGTCATGCTCGCCGGCATATTTCAAATTGTTTTTGGCATCCTGAAGCTGGGCAAATACATCACCCTAATGCCCTACAGCGTGATTTCGGGCTTCATGTCCGGAATCGGGGTGATTATGATTATTTTACAGGTCGGGCCTTTGCTCGGTCACAAGTTATCGGGCGGCGTACTCGGCACGCTTCAGCAGTTGCCGAGCGCTTTGCTCGATATCAAGCCGGCTGAAACCGCTCTGGGCGTTATGACGCTGGCAATTCTTTTCTTAATGCCCTCGAAATTAAAGCGGGTGATTCCCCCGCAACTGCTAGCGCTCGTTGCCGCTACGCTGGGTTCGATCTATTTATTACCGCCCGACATGGCAGAGAATATCCGGCGCATTGGCGAAATTCCGATGGGCCTGCCGAAATTGCAGATGCCGGTGTTTAGCTTGGAGCAAACCAAAGAAATATTCGTCGATGCAATAATGCTGGCGATGCTCGGATGCATTGACACCCTGCTGACTTCAGTGATTGCCGACAGCTTGACGCGCTACCAGCACGATTCTGATAAAGAATTGATCGGTCAGGGGATTGGAAACTTGGTGTCTGGAATCTGCGGCGGACTTCCCGGTGCCGGTGCCACAATGGGAACCGTGGTGAATATTCAAACCGGCGGTCGCACGGCTCTGTCTGGCTTGACTCGCGCCTTGATTTTGCTGGTTGTGATTTTGTGGGCTGCCGGACTGACCAGGGACATCCCGATGGCCGTGCTGGCGGGGATTGCGCTCAAGGTTGGGATTGACATTATCGACTGGAGCTTCCTGCAACGCGCTCACAAGGTATCGCTCAAGGGAGCGCTCATCATGTACGGCGTGATTGCGCTCACCGTATTTGTTGACCTGATTGCAGCGGTTGGAATTGGGGTTTTCATTGCCAATATCTTGACCATTCAAAATCTCAGCGAAGTTCAATCTAAGGATGTCAAGGCGATTACAGACTCCGACGACGAAATCCTGTTGAGCGAGGAAGAAAAGCAATTGATGGAGCGAGCCAATGGTCGCATCCTGCTCTTCTACCTCAGCGGGCCGATGATTTTTGGAGTTTCCAAGGCGATCGCCCGCGAGCAAGCGGTTGTGGAAAACTTTGACGTGCTGATTTTGGATCTCAGTGAGGTACCTTTGTTGGGCGTGAGTTCTGCGCTGGCTATCGAGAATGCCATTAAGGATGCTTGCGACAAGGGGCGTCAGGTGTTTATTGTCGGAGGCTCCGGCAAAATTATGCGCCGGCTGGAGCGCTTCCAGATTTTGCAACTCATCCCGCCGCAAAATGTGATCGCGAATCGCGTGGAGGCACTCAAGCAAGCGGTTGCTTTAATTGAGGGACAAGATGTCGATCTCCCAGCTGCTGTCGCTAACAGTTACATGGCCGAAACAACTTCCACTGCTACCAGAAAGTAGTGCAGTAGCGCTCCCAGAGGAACGCACCCCCTCTATAATTCCTATTTTGGCAAGCCAATTTTCATCCCTTTTTATAAAGGTTTTTCCAAAAGTTTGCTTGCCCATAGCCTCACCCCATACCCCTGTGCGGACTTCGCCCGTCTGCCAGGGGTTTATTTTTGCGACAGTTCGCCCGCTCTGCCGGTGAGATTTTCCCGATCGGCTTTTTCTGTGCGGATGGGCTTTTTCTGATTCTCGACAAGAGTAAGCTGTCATCCCCTCGTTCCCAGGCTCCGCCTGGGAACGCCGCTCGGTCGGCTCTGCCTCCTGTCAAGGAACAACCAGCATTATTAGGCTTGCAGCTTGTTGGCAATCCCAGGATTACCGGTGAGTGCGCTGCTAGCCAGCCCAGCCGACAGATTTACCGCCGCCATTGACCGGCGTAACGGCAGCAGTGCGGCCCTCAACCGGCACAACCCGCTACCGGTAAGGCTTTCACACAATGGACACAACTG
>JALOOK010000335.1 GCA_025454445.1 Oscillatoria sp. Prado101
CTCTCTCTCACGGACGATTTGTTGATGCTGGCCAAGGTGGAAGCGGGAAAACTGACCCTCAACCGAGTAGATGTAGATATATCCTATCTCGCTCAACAAGTTATGTCAGATTTTCAGGACGTAGCGCAGCAGAAAAATATTGAGCTATTCAGCGATTTACCAGAACCAGGAACCTGGATTTTAGTGGACGTTAATTTATTCCGCCGCGTTTTGGATAACTTGCTCTCAAATGCGCTCAAGTTTTCCCCACCCGGGAGTCAAATACTCGTGCGAGTTGACTACCCAGTGGGGCAGGATATCCAAGCCATAATTCGCATATACGATCGAGGATTGGGAATTAGTGAAGAGAGCCACCAGCGCATTTTTGAAAAGTATGAAGTGGTAGAACGAGCGAGTGATGTTCCCCAAATCGGCTTAGGTTTGGCCTTTTGTAAAATGGTGATTGAAGCCCACGGTGGCAAGATATTTGTGGAATCCAATCACCCTCAAGGGTCAGTCTTTACTGTGGAAATTTAACCCCGCAGGGTGCGTTCCCCCTTGGGGGAACGCTTCGGGCAGCCAGAAACCGGGTTTCTTTAAGAAACCCGGTTTCTTGAGTTATTTGCTAAACCAAGGCGCGCTTTTCCAGTTGCAGTTCAAAAGCTTCGCCCGGTTTTGGATCAATCACCCGCGCTGAGAGATTGTTCTGTTGCAGCAACGAGCGAAATTCACCCACAGTTCCGGAAGCGCGAAGCAAAGACGCCAGCAATCCCTCATAAACCACATCCCCACCGGCAGCTGTGGGCAGCATCACTTGGGGTTGCACCATTTTAGCCAATTCTAGAGCACTTTTGGTGCCTTTGATAATTGGCCCTACCAGAGGCAGCCCTAAGTCGATAATCGGGGTGATAACCGCATCCACCGGCGCTTCTTCTTTCAATGATGGCGAGTGATACCCGTGCGGTTCGTAATAAAGGGTAGTGCCGGCATCCAAATCCTTGAAAATATAGCCATTTTCCACGACTTGCGGGCCAATTGGCGAGCCAGGAGTGGCCTTGATTTGCACTTTATTGGCGAGGGTGAAAGTTTCGCCGTGCGCCAGTGCCGTGACATGAGTGTAACCCAACTGTTGCGCAACTTTGGCGGCGCTGGGAGAACCGGCAACGGGAATCGTTTTGTCAAGCTGCTGTAGGGTGGGAGGGTGCGCGTGATCTTCCAATCCCTGCGACAGGAGAATCAAATCAATATTTTCCGGAATCGGGCGCTGGTTGCACTTGTCACCTTTGAACAGCCAGGGGAGGTTTCCGAATATTAACGAGCCGGTTAACCAGGGATCGAGGAGGATTCGCTGTCCGGCAATGTCAATCAGCCAAGAGTTGCTGTCTAACCAGGTCAGTTGCATAGAGGATATAGGATGATGGCTGATTTTATTGTAAGCGGTTTTACATTTATTTACAATGTGGCGGGGTGCCGGCTGGTGGGGGTGCCAGCTGGTGGGGGTGCTCTCAGCTAGGACTCTCTGCCGGTGGAGACTGCGGTCAAGGGGATATGACCGGCAGCCGCTCTGGCAAATTAACTATTTACCGGGAGACTCTATATGGCTGAAATTATGCTAATTCTTTCCTTGGCGCACGGGCGCGTCGGGC
Organism: Oscillatoria sp. Prado101; assembly: GCA_025454445.1. Lineage (GTDB taxonomy): Bacteria > Cyanobacteriota > Cyanobacteriia > Cyanobacteriales > Oscillatoriaceae > Oscillatoria. The sequence continues at coordinate 1,626 of JALOOK010000335.1, forward strand.
GCGGTTATTAAAAAAAAATACTTTTCACCCCTCAACCCGAACCGCTAGATTTTATGATTTGTTAACCGAAGTGCTGGAATATATGGCCCTAGAAAAGGCCATCAAGGAAGGGGGAAACACGGAGCCGGTAGCCAGAGAGGCTATTTTCAAAATGCTGGACAGATATAAATTAATTGCGCTTCAGCCCCCAGCCACCCACCGGCCCGCCCCTGTCCACCGGCCCAAATGTGAAGAATTGTAAATGATCGAAAGGGGAATCGCTGGGTGGTAAGCTGGACATTGGCGTGCAAGAAACAAGTAAGGTAAAGCGTAGATGGCAGTGTCAACCCAGGTTCCCTATCTGTTAAGGGCAGCTCGCGGTGAAAAATTAGAGCGTCCTCCTGTGTGGATGATGAGGCAGGCGGGTCGCTACATGAAAGCATATCGGGAGCTGCGGGACAAATATCCCTCATTTCGGGAACGCTCCGAGAACGTGGAACTGGCAGTAGAAATCTCCCTGCAACCCTTTCGAGCCTTCCAGCCAGATGGAGTGATCCTGTTCTCGGATATCCTCACTCCCCTGCCTGGGATTGGCATTCCCTTCGACATCATCGAAAGCAAAGGGCCCATCATTGACCCCCCCAACCGCAGCAGGGAGCAAATTGAGCAGCTGCGCCCCCTGAATCCAGAAGAGTCCCTGCCCTTCATCCGGGAAATCTTGCAAACTTTGCGGCGGGAAGTCGAGGACAAAGCCACAGTCCTCGGCTTCGTCGGTGCCCCCTGGACTCTAGCAGCCTACGCCATTGAAGGCAAATCCTCCAAAGACTACACCGTGATTAAGGGCATGGCCTTCAAAGAGTCGGCTATGCTCCACGCCTTCCTGGCCAAACTGGCAGATTCGATTGCCGTGTATGTCCGCTACCAGATAGACTCCGGTGCCCAAGTGGTGCAGATGTTCGACTCTTGGGCCGGCCAGCTGAGTCCCACAGACTACGAAACCTTTGCCTTGCCCTACCAGCGGCGAGTCGTAGAACAGGTGAAAGCCACCCACCCCGATACGCCCCTGATCCTATACATTAATGGCAGTGCCGGCATCCTGGATCGGATGCCCAAATCGGGAGTGGATATCGTCAGCGTGGACTGGACAGTCGATATGGCCGAGGCGCGGCAGCGTTTGGGCCCCAAGGTCGGAGTGCAGGGGAATATTGACCCCTGCGCCCTGTTCGGTTCCAAAGACTTCATCCGCGAGCGCATCCTGGACACCATTCGCAAAGCCGGCAATCAGGGCCACATCCTGAATCTGGGTCACGGCATTTTACCGGGAACCCCAGAGGAAAATGCGGCTTACTTCTTTGAAACTGCCAAACAGGCGGACAAATTACTGTCTGTCCATGCCTAGAAGAGTGCTGAGTGAAAAGTAAGGAGTGACGGAGCGAGGGTAAAGGGAGTTGAGATGATATCCTCGCATCCCCATATAAAGGGGGAGGCTCCGCCTCCCTGTTGCGGTTCCCAGGCGCTCGCCTGGGAACCAGAAATCGCCCCTAAACCCCGATCTAAAATTCCTTGCTGAACCAAAACTCTTGCTCCAAGTCCGGTAGAGCCGGTGTTTAAAAAGCCCCATGACCGACAAGCGGATTATAGTGACTGGCGCTAGTGGCTGCATTGGTCACTACATCACCCAAACCCTAATTAGGGAAACAAAGCACGAACTGTTCCTGCTAGTCAGGAACCCGGACAAACTGCAATTTGATTGCAAAGCCCGTCCGGGCATCAACATTATAAAAGCCGAGCTGCGGGATATCGAGTACCACGCCGAGCTGCTCGGAACAATGAATGCCGCCATTTTAGCAGCCACCGCTTGGGGGGGTGCCCAAGAGGTGTTTGACGTTAATGTAGGCAAAACCGTCCGTCTGATTAACTTGCTCAATCCAGAACTCTGCGAGCAGGTTATCTATTTTTCCACAGCTAGCGTACTTGACCGCAATAACCAATTGCTCAAAGAAGCCGGTCAGCTGGGTACGGATTACATCCGCTCCAAGTACGACTGCTTGAGCCAGCTGTCTCGATTGCCGCTCGCCAAAAGGATTACAACCCTGTTTCCCACCCTGGTGCTCGGAGGAGACAGCCAGCATCCCTACTCCCACCTTTCTTCAGGTTTGCCAGATGTAGCGAGATGGATTGACCTGATTCGCTTTTTCCAAGCGGACGGCAGTTTCCATTTTATCCACGGCAAAGATATTGCCACTGTAGTTTTGCACCTGCTGAAAAATCCCCCTGATTCTGACGCTCCCAGACAGTTAGTTTTGGGAAATCAGCAAATAACTGTCAACGAGGCGGTGGAAGAAGTTTGCGCCTATCTGAATAAAAAAATTTATTTTCGCCTGACCTTGGCTCATTGGCTGGCGGAAATCTTGATTGTGCTGTTCCGAATTCAGCTCGCTCCCTGGGACAGGTTCTGCCTGAACTACCGGCATTTCACATACAAAAATCCTGTTAGCCCAGCAACATTTGGTCTGCCGGTTTACTGCAGGACTTTCACAGACGTGCTCAACGAGCGCGGCATTCCCGACCGGCGCACGACTCCCACTCAGCTCGCACCGACCGAGCAAGAGTGATATAGTAGGGTGCGTTCCCCAAGGGGAGCGCACCCTACTTCTTAAAGAAACCAGGTTTATTGATGTTTCGTTTATATGTGCCGGCTTACTTATAGCGTTTCTCCTATTAGTGAGGTACTGAGAAACCCGGTTTCTTTAAGAAACCGGGTTTCTGGGCCGCAGCTCATCCAACTGAGAAACGCTCTATAATTGCGCTCACCGCATCGCCACAGCACCTTGACGAAATTAGCCTAAAAGTTTCGCCACCTGGAGGGCAAATTTAAGCTAAGCCTCATCTCCCAGGTGACGAAAATTTTGCGACACTAACCCTTAGCCGCCATCGCCAGGATCAGGTCGATCATGCGCATCGAATAGCCCCACTCATTGTCGTACCAAGCGATGACTTTGAAGAAATTGGAGTTTAACTCAATCCCAGCACCGGCATCAAAAATGCTAGAATGGGTGTCTCCTGTGAAGTCTGAGGAAACCACATCATCTTCGGTATATCCCAGAATCCCTTTGAGCTCCCCTTCCGATGCCGCCTTCATAACCGCACAAATTTCTTTGTAGCTGGTTGCCTTTTCAGTGCGGAAAGTCAGATCCACCACCGACACATCGGGAGTGGGCACGCGCAATGCCATGCCGGTCAGCTTGCCTTTCAGTTCCGGCAGCACCAGAGTCACAGCTTTGGCAGCGCCGGTGGAAGCGGGGATGATATTCTGAGGAGCGCCGCGCCCGCCTCGCAAGTCTTTTTTACTTGGCCCGTCCACGGTCGGCTGCGTGGCCGTCATGGCGTGGACAGTCGTCATCAGCCCCTCAGCCATGCCAAAGTTTTCATGAATCACTTTAGCAATAGGAGCGAGACAGTTGGTTGTGCAGCTGGCGTTGGAAACGACCGTGTGCTTGCTGGGATCGTATGTGTGATGGTTGACGCCCACCAGCAGAGTTGGCACTTTTTCCGGGTCTTTTTCTTTGGTGGGAGCGGAGATAACTACCCGTTTCGCTCCCGCCTTCAGGTGCTTTGAGGCCCCTTCATAATCGGTAAACAAACCGGTAGACTCAACTACATACTCCGCGCCGTATTTACTCCAAGGCAGTTCCTCTGGGTTTTTGACTGACACCACAGGGATAAACTTACCGTTGACCACAATCCCGTCTTCTTTGGCTTCAACGGTGCCTTTGAAACGACCGTGCGTTGAGTCGTACTTCAACAAATAAGCGATACTCTCTGGTGGCACTAGGTCGTTAATGCAGCAAAACTCGATTTCTGGATGTTCGAGTCCGGCACGGAACACCAGTCGCCCGATGCGACCAAATCCATTGATGCCTACCTTGACGGTTGCCATGAAACAAGCTCCTTTTGGTTTTTTTTGACAGCGCTTACCTGGGAAACAGACAATCTT
>JALOOK010000336.1 GCA_025454445.1 Oscillatoria sp. Prado101
GGGGCTCAAGGCAGTCCCTTTGCCGCCGACTTGACACTTGGGCTCTGGGATTTGTGTACAATTTGTTCACAAAATTTCCTCAACCGGCACGGGGTCAATAAACCGACCGGCTCTCCGTCAGGGGGTAGTGCTGAACAAGTAATGATTTTTGCATTTTGTCTCGCGCTGCTGGGCGGGTTTCATAAGATCGCATCATTAATTATGCAGGACTACCCAGATTCTCCGGTTACGGTTAGTGGGCAGGCTAGGCTGGCCGGCGGGAAGAGAAATAGGCCCTGAAAACGATTCAGGATAAGCCTTTCAGGAGATGTGGGTAATGCCTGACTGGGGATAGGGGTAAGGGGGGGATGGAAGCGCACTTTATAGCTTGAAAAGTGCTCTAACTTCCAGGGTATTGTGAAAAAAGCCATCTCTGGATAAAAGACGAAAGTTTAATGACTGCGACAGACTCCCCCAAGCACAAGAAAGCCAAAGCCCTGAAACCGGGCAGCCGCAGGCCCGCTAAAGAACTATGCAGCGAGTGCGGGCTGTGCGATACATATTACGTTCATTATGTCAAGGAGGCTTGCGCCTTTATCAACCAGCAAATTGCTGAGCTGGAAGAGGAAACCCACGGGCGCAGCCGCAACTTGGACAGTCCCGATGACTGGTACTTTGGCGTCAGCCAAACGATGATGGCGGCGCGGAAAAAGGAGCCGGTCGAGGGTGCCCAGTGGACGGGGATTGTCAGCACGATAGCGATCGAAATGCTGAATCGGGGCATTGTCGAAGGTGTCGTCTGCGTCCAGAATACCAAAGAAGACCGCTTCGGGCCCATGCCGGTGATCGCCCGCACGCCAGAGGAGGTGCTGGCGGCGCGTGTCAATAAGCCTACGCTGTCGCCTAATCTTTCGGTGCTGGAACTTGTTGAGCAATCGGGGATGAAGCGTCTGCTGGTGATTGGGGTGGGGTGTCAGATACAGGCGCTGCGGGCGGTGGAAAAACAGCTGGGCTTGGAAAAGCTCTATGTTTTGGGGACTCCCTGTGTGGATAATGTCACCCGCGCCGGTTTGCAAAAGTTCCTGGACACGACTAGCCGGTCGCCCTCTACTGTGGTGCATTATGAGTTCATGCAGGATTTTCAGGTTCACTTCAAACACGAGGACGGTTCTGTTGAGAAAGTGCCTTTCTTTGGGCTGAATACTAAGGAACTTAAGGATGTGTTCGCGCCTTCTTGCATGAGCTGTTTTGATTATGTCAATTCTCTGGCAGATTTGGTGGTGGGATATATGGGCGCTGCTTTCGGCTGGCAGTGGATTGTGGTGCGCAATGACCGGGGTCAAGAAATGCTGGATTTGGTGATGGAACAGCTGAACACCCAGCCGGTGATGTCTGCGGGCGACCGGCGAGCTGCGGTGCAGCAGAGTATTCCTGCATACGATAAGGGTGTAACGCTTCCTATGTGGGCTGCAAAACTTATGGGCGTGGTCATTGAAAAAATTGGCCCCAAAGGGTTGGAATACGCTCGCTTTTCGATTGATTCTCACTTCACGCGCAATTATTTGTATGTGAAGCGGAATTATCCTGAGAAGCTGGAGTCGCATGTGCCGGATTACGCCAAGCGGATTGTGGGGCAGTATAAATTGCCTGACGCTTAGGGGGTGCCGGAACCCCACCCCCCCAGCCCCCCTGCCCGTGAACGGGGAGGGGGGGAGAGGAAAATCGCAAATGCCGGCGCTGGACTCAAGCGGATCTCAGAGCTGATTTATAAACTTTTAGGCTAATAAAGCTGCTTGGGATACAGAAAGAGGCAGCGCCTCCAGGACGGCGTTCCCAGATCGATCGCAGGAACGAGAGGATAGAGATGTATAGTGCAACTTAAATGCGCCCTATCTTAATGGGCTGGCCCGACGGCAACGATTGCAGCAGCGAGGGCGATAGCTGCGTGAGTCCAGTGGGTTCCGCCCTGACAGAAGACGGTGTAAGGCGGGCGCAGCGGGCCATCTGCGGAAAACTCGGAGGTGCTGCCGTCAATAAAGGTGCCACCGGCCATCACGAGGTCGCTCTCGTAACCGGGCATGGGAGCGGGCACGGGGTCTAAATAGGACCCCACCGGCGAGTGCTGCTGAATTGACCGGCAAAAGGCAATCAGTTTTTTAGGATCGCCAAGCTGAATGGCCTGAATCACGTCCCGTCGCGGTGCCATTGGCGGCGGATTGACCGGATATCCGAGCTTGTCGAACAGGTAGCCGGTCAGGTGATTGGCCTTCATGGCCTCGCCCACCATTTGCGGCGCCAGGAACAGCCCTTGAAACAGCAGCCGGTTCTGGTCAAAGGTTGCGCCGCCGCTGCTGCCGATTCCCGGGGCGGTCAGCCGGCACGCCGCAGCCGACACCAAGTCGGCCCTGCCGGCAACATAGCCGCCGGCGGTGACGATCGTCCCGCCCGGATTTTTAATCAGAGAGCCGGCAATCAAATCCGCACCGGCAGCCGGTGGCTCCCGATCTTCGATAAACTCTCCATAGCAATTATCTACAAAGCAGACTGTATGGGGATTTTGCTGCTTGACAAGCTTGACAATTTTCTCGATATCTGCTATAGACAAACTCTGACGCCAGGAATAGCCGCAAGAGCGCTGAATGAGAACCAAACGGGTGCGTTCCGTGATAGAGTGAGAGAGCTTGTGCCAGTCCACGGTGCCGTCCTCGGTCAGGTCAAGCTGCCGGTAGTGAATGCCAAAATCTATTAAAGAGCCTTGAGCTTGCCCGCGCAGTCCAATAACTTCTTCTAATGTGTCGTAGGGAGCACCGGCAACCGCCAGCATTTCATCTCCCGGACGGAGGGTGCCAAACAGGGCGCAGGCGATAGCATGAGTTCCGGAGACAAACTGCACTCTCACCGCCGCCGCCTCGGCACCCATGACCTCGGCAAACACCAGGTCGAGGGTTTGACGGCCCAAGTCATCGTGACCGTAGCCGGTGACGCCGGCAAAGTGGTGGGCACCGACCCGGTGCCGGCGAAATGCCTCCAGCACTCGCTGGAGATTTCGCTTGACCAAAGCGTCAATTTGGTAAAAAATGGGCAATAGTGCCTGTTCTGCCTCTTGCAGCTGTTGAAAGCTATCCATTAATCCCTCGCTCGCCATAAAGGTGCGCGGAGTTAATTATGGCGCAGATTGGGTTAAATAGTTCGGACGATATATTTTCATGACAATTGCATCATCTGACCAAGTACAAACGCCCCTTCGCCCCAAGTGGACTGTGATCATTTTCATGGTGGCAGTCCACGCCCTGGCTCTTTTGGTGTTTCTTCCGGGCACCTTTAGCTGGGCGGCAGTGGGCCTTGCTGTGTTTCTCCACTGGGTCACTGGTGGGTTGGGGATCACTCTGGGGTTCCACCGGCTGGTGACGCACCGGAGTTTCCAGACGCCTAAGTGGCTGGAGTATTTTCTGATTTTTTGCGGTTCGCTTACTTGCCAGGGGGGCGTGATTGACTGGGTGGGGCTGCACCGCATCCACCATTTGTATTCTGATAAAAAGGGCGATCCGCACGATTCCAATGACGGCTTTTGGTGGAGTCATATGGGCTGCTGGCTGTATCACATTCCTGCAGATCGGGAAATCTCTCGCTACACCAAAGACATTTCTGATGACCCGGTTTATCAGTTTTTAAACAAGTATTTTTTCCCGCTTCAGGTTGCCCTAGGCGTTGGGCTGTACTTCGCAGGAGAAGCTCTCTCGCCCGGACTTGGCTGGTCGTTTGTGGTTTGGGGAATTTTTGTGCGCCTGGTTGCGGTGTTTCACTGCACTTGGTTTGTGAATAGCGCTACTCACAAATTTGGCTACCGCACCTATGAGTCTGACGATTGCTCTACCAATTGCTGGTGGGTGGCTTTGGTGACTTACGGGGAAGGCTGGCACAACAACCACCACGCTTTTCAATATTCGGCTCGCCACGGTTTGCAGTGGTGGGAGATTGATTTGACTTGGATGACGATTCAGCTGCTGCAAGTTCTGGGTTTGGCTACTAAGGTTAAATTGGCTGAGGCTGAGAAGTAGCGATTGGAATCGGCTTTTTTGTGGGGTGGGCTTTCCTTTGCGCGGGATTGCCCGCCTTATTTGTTTTTGGGCTGCCGGTAGCCGGTTGCCAGAGGTTGGGACAGACCGTTCCGTGCGGGCGCGTTAGCGCTACGCAGCCCTACGGACGTCAGGCGTAGCACAGGCGTCCCGCCTGCGATCCTGACATAGCGCGTCCTATACCTTGGCATAAATTTCAGAACCCCGGTTTCTTAAAGAAACCGGGGTTCTGGGCTCAAGCGCGGTTGCGCAAATCATTGAGAACTGCTATACAAATCTACTCAGACGCCTAACCATGAGAATTCTAGTAGTAGAAGATGACGAGCGCATTAGCAGAGCGCTAGCAGAAGCCCTCACCGACCAACACTATGTGGCGGATATCGCCACAGATGGTCTGCAGGGGTGGGAATTGGCAGAAGCTATTCCCTACGACTTGATTTTGCTAGATATAATGCTGCCAAAGTTGGATGGCATTAGGCTTTGCCAGCGGTTGCGGCAAAAGGGATATGCTATGCCGGTTTTGATGCTCACGGCTAGAGATACCAGCACCGATAAAGTCATGGGGTTGGATGCCGGTGCCGATGATTATGTCGTTAAACCTTTTGACCTCAAGGAATTGCTAGCTCGCATCCGGGCTCTGCTGCGGCGGGGGAGTTCCATATTGCCGCCGGTGCTGGAGTGGGGGAGTCTGCGCCTCGATCCCAGCACCTGTGAGGTGACTTATGCCGGTCAGTTGCTGCACCTCACCCCCAAGGAATATGGTTTACTGGAATTGTTCCTGCGCAGCAATGGTCGCGTGCTTAGCCGGAGTGTTATACTAGATAATCTCTGGTCTTTTGAAGACCCGCCGGCAGAAGAAACGGTCAAGGTTCACCTGCGGGGGTTGCGACTGAAGCTGAAAGCAGCGGGCGCACCGGCAGATTTTATAGAAACTGTTTATGGCTTGGGGTATCGGCTCAAACAAGGGGTTGGACAGTAGGATGATTAAAACTCTTGCCAAAATCTTCGGAACCCCACCCCCAACCCCCTCCCCGCATGCGGGGAGGGGGCTAGAAAGAGGGGTTCATACTATTAATGTGCGGCGCTCAAACAAAACCTCTAATCCAGCGTTTCGCGCCTTGCAGTGGCGTCTGCTGCTGTCATATTCGGGCGTGATGGTGGCGATTATGGGCGCGTTCACGGTAGCTGTTTACGAGTTTTTCGCTCACAGTCTCTACCGGCAGCTGGACAACCACCTGATGACTTTGGCTGTTGCAGCAGCTCACAGTTTGGAAGTGATTAAAGATGGCTCCTACGAGCGGCGTGAAGAGCATGAAGAGCATGAAGAGCATGAAGAGGATGAAGAGCATGAAGAGGATGAAGAGCATGAAGAGGCTAAAGAGGCTAAAGAGGATAAATATGAAAACGCTGACAAACCCGCAGCCGAAAACAAGCAAATTATGCCCCGCCTCGATGGGGATGGAGATTTAGACATCCCCTGGCAAAATCTGCGCCAACCCCATCAAGGCGTCGAATGGTACA
>JALOOK010000337.1 GCA_025454445.1 Oscillatoria sp. Prado101
GGGGGTTGGGGGGTGGGGAACATCGCCGCAATTGTGCAACGCAGTCGGGTCGGCGTTGCCAGTCGTTGAGTCGGTTGCGGGTTTTACGCCTATTTTTGGCAACTGGCCGATGCGAAGGGTTCCCGCCGAGCGGGGGGAACGCCTTTGCGATGTTTGACTGTGATTCTATGCTAGCCTTGAATCAGCATTTTGGGTTGCTTACTGCGACGCCCGCAGCAATACCACTATTCCCATCCCGAAGCCGCACAGTGTCGGCAACCACCCTGCCATCACCGGAGAGAGGACACCGCTCAGTCCCAGGGCGTCGCCAATCGACATTAATAAATAGTAAGAAAAAACCAGAACGACACAAATTCCAAAGCCGGTCGCTTTGCTCGTGCGCTGCGGCTTGGTGCCCAAAGCAGCTCCCACTAAACCAAAGGCAAGGCAGGCAAAGGGGAGCGAGTATTTCTGCTGAATGCGGATGATCAGTTTGCGAATGTTTTTCTCTTTGCCGCTCTGGCGCAGCAACTTCAGATACTCTTGGGATTCGGCGATGTTCATCTCTTCGGCGTCCCGCTTTTGGCTGGCCAGGTCTAGGGGAGCGCGGGGCAGGTTCAGCTGCTGCTTCTCAAACTTCATAATATTGCGGTAAGAACCGTCTGGCGCTACAATATAAATCGTGCCATTGAAAAAGTTCCAAACGTTTGTCTCGGTGTTCCAAGTGGCTGATTCTGCGACCAATATTTGATTTATATCCGGCTGGGAGCGGTCTATAATGGTCAATCCCTTCATGCGCTGGCCGTCAAACTTTTCGGCATAAAATAAGCGCAGGAGAACGTCCTCTTTTGCGCCACTATCCTGCCTGACTCTCCGAAATTCAGGATAAATGATATTGTTTTCTTGAAAGGAGACTGTTTTTTTCTTCACGGCTCTGTCCAGGGTGACTGACGCCTCGTAGTTGGACGCCGGCACTACCAGTTCGTTAAAGAAAAAGGTTATGCCGGTAACGACTACACCCATTACTAGAGCCGGCAGCACCAGCCGGTAGATAGTGGACAGCAGCATGGACATCGGGAAGGCGAGGACGATGAAAAACGGAAACTTTAACAGCAAAATTTTCATCGCCAGCGTCAGCGGCAGCCCGGATTCGCTTACTTTCCGCACCAAGTCAAACATTATCCCAATCGCCAGCCCCAGGGAGGAAAAAACTCCCACCCCAAAGAAAAATGGGGGAAGTAGTTCGGAAATAATGTAGCGATCCATGACCGACACTCCCGGAACGGGCCATTTGAATTCCTCGGCAGAGTTAGACAGGCTTAATCTCATCTTTTGGGGCTGGTAATTGACGTTGGGCGTATGGGAACAAATTCGGGTGATTGCTGTTAAGTTTTGAGGGTATTTTACCGCTCAAAGCCTCTTGAAAATTAGGGAGTTTATATCCGGTTGCCTTCCTTGATGGGAGAGCGCTTCCCATTTTGCAGAAAAAAGCGCCCAATTGTCAAAGTGGAATCAAAAGAGCGGAAAGTGATCCGGGCTAAAGGTAAAATAAGTTTATCACAGTTTATCACTGATCTGTGGAAGGATTGCATTTCCTTATTCCCGACTCGTTTGGGGCTATCGCTGGAAGCTTTCACCCAAGTAATACTGCCGCACCAGGGGGTTGCTGTAGAGTTCCTCGGCATTGCCGGCAGCCAGGATTTGGCCATCTCGCACAATGTAGGCCCGATCCGTGATTGCCAGGGTTTCTCGCACGTTGTGATCGGTAATCAAGATGCCCATTTGCCGGTCACGCAGCTGAGCGACAATCTGCTGGATTTCCGCTACGGCGATCGGATCGACACCGGCAAACGGTTCATCCAAAAGCAGGAATTTTGGGCCAGTTCGCCCCGCCGCCAGAGCTCTCGCCAGTTCAGTCCGCCGGCGCTCTCCCCCAGACACCTGCACCCCCAGGGTAGAAGCTACTTTTTCCAGGCGAAATTCTCGCAGCAAGGAGTCCAGACGCCGCTGCCATTCGCGGCGGGGTACGCCGGTTTGCTCGAGCACCACGAGAATATTGTCCCGAACGCTCAGGTGGCGGAAGATGCTCGCCTCTTGCGCCAGATACCCAATGCCCAGTCGCGCCCGCTGGTGCACCGGCAGGCTGGTAATGTTGAGGTCGTCGAGCCACACCGCCCCCCGATCGGGTTTGATCAAGCCGGTGGTAATGTAAAACGTCGTCGTCTTGCCGGCACCGTTGGGACCGAGCAGCCCCACCACTTCTCCTTGCGCCACTGAGAGGTTGACTCGATTGACAACGACGCGCTTGCCATAAGATTTGTGAATATTCTCCAGCCAAATTTTCACGCGCCCCACTCCTGTAATTGCTGAGTGTTCAGAAGGAACAAGGAACAAGGAACAAGCGACGGGGAACAAGGATGAGAGTTTTGTGCCCTGGGGGGAGTGTTCCCCATCCGCCGCGCTCACCGGCATCAAAAAGAGGGTATAGCCGGCTTGGGTTGAGCAGCGGGGGCTGAGGCATTTTGCTCGGGGACGAGATAAATGGATTCGACTTGACGGCTGCTTTTCGGGACAGCGATAAATCGCCCCTCATCAATCAGGTAGGTGATCGTCTCGCCGCGCAGACTGTTGCCCTGCTGCAGGACATAGACATCGCCACTGAGAACGATGCGGCGCTCGCGGCTAAAATATTGAGCTTGGGCGGCTGTGGCTTGAATTTGTCGGGCGGGATAGTCAATTTGCACGTTGCCGCGAGCCGTGACAATTCCCGTTTTGGAATCGGCTTCTTGAATGTCAGAGCGCAGCGTCAGCGAGCGGTCCGCACCGACACTGGGCTGCGGGTAAGAGGGAGAGGCACTCGCACTCAGGTACGCCACTGGCAACATTAAGGCAAATCCGAGGCGAAGCATGAATAAACCAGGCAGTTTCGCAAAGGGCATCATGGAGAAGTCAGGTTGACAACGAGATCAGCAATCAGTGACAGAACAGGGTGGCAGGCTTACGGTAGTTTACCTTGTCCTGCTAAACTTCTACCGTCATCCTTATGATAGCGACCGGCACATAGCAAATCCCACCTATTTGGACGACTGGGTATTCACTGAGGTTTCCTGACCCAGCCGCTTTACAGATCCAGTAATATTGCGGATGTACAGAAGCCGCCAACTTGTGTGAAAAACAAGATAGCCTGAGGCTGCTACGGGCTTTCCCCAAACTTGGCACAACTCCATTGAGCGTGAACGTGTTTGCATATCTGGTTCACGCCCCTTAAGGGTGACACATTTCCATGCTGCCACTGGGCCAAACCTTAGAAGGGCGATCGGGTCGCTCGCCCTGGCATCTACTTTGCATGCAACAGAGCGGATATTTACTCCCTCAACAGCTCGGCGAGTCGCTGAAAGCGTTATTTGGCGAGGGGGCGCTCTCTGCGCAGCCGAAAACAAACCGGAGCATGACTGCATTTTTAGGATTTTTTCATTTTTTCATGGGCTCTCACCCTCCGACTTTGGGGAAGCAGCTCTGCAAAAAGCTGGGACTATCTGCAATCTAAATTATTCTAAACTTGAACAGTCTGGCAAACAGGTTTTGACGTGCCAACCGTCCTGAAAAACTGCCAAAAGCATGAAAAGCTTATTCAGTATAAATTTCAAGGCTTGTTAATTTATTCTAATAACAAGCAACATATGGGGAGCCAAAACTGACAGGATTTTCGCCGTCTCTATTCAAGTGTTAGGCGCAGTATAATAGTAGCAAACTCGCGTCTAACTTTCTCCGGGGGTGTATCTACCATAAAACTTTACCCTGGAGTATCGATCGTGACGACTGCTTTTATTTCAATCCCTGAGAAGTCTAAATTATCCACTTTTCCCATTAAAACTGCTGTCTTTATTGACTCCCGCGTAGATGACTGCAAAGTTTTAGCTGCGGGTGTGAGAGAGGATGTGAGAGTCACCATCCTCGATTCGGATAAAGACGGCATCAAAGCCATCACTGCTGAGCTGCAAAAATTTGCCGTTGATTGCGGATCAATAGACGCAATTCACATTGTCGCTCACGGCAGTTTTGGCAGCCTGCAATTAGGCAATACTGTCCTGAGTTCAGAGACATTAGAACATTATACAACTTGCTGGCAGCAGTGGCGGAATCTACTGGCAGAAGAGGCTAACATCCTCCTATACGGATGCCGTGTTGCTGGCGGAGATGGGGCAAACTTTGTGCGCCGTATCAGCCAATTAACCGGCACTGCGATTGCTGCCTCTGCAGACTTAATAGGCTGCGGAAATTGGAATTTAGAATTTACCACCGGCCCCATCAAAGCTCCTCCCGCATTTAAGCCAGAGGTGATAGCAGCTTACAGCTGTGTTTTAGCAATTATGACGGTAACAAATAATGCCGATAGCGGTGTCGGTTCGTTAAGACAAGCGATAGCTGATGCAGCGGCGGGGGACACAATTCAATTCGCTTCCAGCCTCGCCAATCAGACGATATCCCTCACCAGCGGGCAACTCAATGTCACGAAAAACCTGACGATTGATGGGGCTGCAGCTGCCGGCTTAACCATCAGTGGAAATAATGCCAGCCGTGTGATTAACGTGCAAAGTCTCGTTAATTTTACCCTAAAGAATGTCACCGTCGCTAATGGCAGACTTACTGGCACAGACGAACCAACTGGCGCGGGGGCCGGAATTCTGGGTGGCTCAAACAGCACCTTAACTATAGATCATTGCGCCTTTAATAACAACGTTGCAGGCTTTGGCGGTGCCATTTATACTGGTTTTCAGAGTAGCAATACTGTGACTAACAGCACATTTAATGGCAATGATGGCACCTTGGCTGGCAGCGAACGTGGCGCGGGCGCGATTGCTACCAAAAGTGCGGGCAGTCTCACCGTCACCGACTGTAAGTTTACCAATAACAGGGGGATTAATGGCGGGGCAATAAATAACCTCTTGGGCACCCTTACAGTAGAGAACTCCATCTTCACTAATAACGACTCGAGGCCGGGTGGGCCATTGGGGACAGCTGCCACCAATTATACCAGGGGTTACGGTGGGGCAATTTATACCGATGGCGCGAATGCTTCTGGCCCTGGTTTTACACACGGTCCAGTGGGCGGCACTATTACCATACGCAACAGCCAGTTTGAGGGGAATACAGGTGCGGGACAGGGCGGTGGGCTATTTCTGTTTGTTTATAACCCCGACAAGGTGATTGTTGAAGATTGCACCATTGCCAATAATTCCGTCATTAAAGACGCCAAAGGAGACGCGCTTGGCGGCGGAGTGCGGATAGGCAACGGTGACGTGACAGTCAGAGATACCACCGTTGACAACAATTCGGCGCTGGTTCAAGGCGGTGGCTTTTGGGTGGGAAACAGCGCAACTCTCACGATTGCCAACAGTACCTTTTCTGGCAACCAAGCTACAAATACCAACGCCCTGGGTGGGGCGATAGTGCTCAACAATGGTTCCAATCCAACCACCATCACCAATTCGACGTTTGCTTACAATCACGCCGGCTTTCAGGGTGGGGCGTTTTGGGGTGGCGGTGCGACTACGACACTCAAAAATACAATTGTTGCCTACAATACGGCGGCAAATGGGGGCAATCCTTGGAATATTAAGCAACACACCGGCACTCAATTCACCGATGGCGGGGGGAATATTCAGTGGCCGCAAAAAAATCCTTCTGATCCCTCCGATATTAATGTAACAGCGAGTGTGAAGCTTGCCGATCCCTTGCTTGGCCCCTTGCAAAATAATGGCGGGCCAACTTTCACTCACGCCCTACTTGCGGGAAGTCCTGCAATTAATGCCGGTGTGGCGGGGGAAACATTAGATCAGCGCGGCGTCACGCGGGTTAATACAGATATTGGTGCGTTTGAGCAGTTTCAGGTTCAGTTTACCACCACAGCCTCTAATGCTAATGAACCGGCTACCAGTTCTGCCACTGAAAATATCCAAATTCAACTCAGCCAAGCGGCAGCTTTTGACGTAACTGTGCCTTACGCGGTGACGGGGGGTACTGCCACCAGTGGCAGTGATTTTACTCCCCCCACCGGCACAATTATTATACCAGCCGGCACCACAACAGTCAATATCCCCCTACAGATATTAGCAGACAGTCTGACTGAACCTGCCGAGACGGTGCAGCTGGGGCTGACAGTACCGGCGGTGAGCACCTACGTCTTGGGCGCAAATACTGCCCACACCCACACGATTAATGCCAACTCAGCACTCAATCAACCCCCCAGTTTTACCAGCAGTGCGGTGACAGCTGCCACCGAAGATGTTGCCTACACCTACAATATCAGCACCGCAGATACCGATCCTGGGAACACTTTAACAATTAGTGCGCCTACTTTACCCACTTGGCTGACTTTCACGGACAATGGTAATGGCACCGGCACCCTAACCGGCAACCCCACCAACGCTCAAGTCGGCATTTACAATGTGGTGTTGCGGGTATCGGATGGCACGGCAAATGTTGACCAGACTTTCACGATATCCGTGGCGAATGTCAACGACGCGCCTACTGTCGCCAACCCGATTCCTGACAAAACTGCCACAGAAGAAACC
>JALOOK010000338.1 GCA_025454445.1 Oscillatoria sp. Prado101
CAACTTTTTTCAAGTTGTTGAGCGAGGGCTGTTGCACAGTAGAAGTATGATTTCGCTTTTTGCACTCATCCAAAACCCTCTCTTACTCCCCCTCCCCGCAGGCGGGGAGGGGGTTGGGGGGGTGGGGTTCATCGCCGCAATTGTGCAACGCCTGAGCGAGGGCTGTTGCGTCAATAATGCTGTTTGATAAAATTGGTTTCTGTCTCAATCAGACTAGAATTAAAATCCAAGCCAAAAGTTACATGTCAAATTCAATGACATTCCAAAAGATAACCCATTTCGGGTAAATGCGCTAGAATTGCTGTATAACCTGCGAACGATTTTAGAAGTCCGTCAAGACTTAGATCGAGAAGACCGGGAGTTAATTATGGAACTGTCACCTCTTTATTTGCAAAGGCTGGAAGATGCCACGCAAGCCGGTGTCCAGCAAGGAATCCAGCAGGGCGTCCAGCAAGGAATCCAGCAGGGTGTCCAACAAGGTCAGCGCCTGATGGTTGAGAGCATGCTTCAGCTCAAGTTTGGGGCTATCGATGAGGAATTGTCTCAAATTATTGAGCCTTTGATACAGCTCGAACCTCTGGAACGCACCCAACTTATCATGCTGCTCAACCGCGAATAACTCTTAGCTCGGTTCAGCCAGCAAAGATAACCGGCTGTGCGATAAACTGTAGGGGCGGGTCAGCCGCGCCCCTCACCCCTATTCAGAAGCAGTATTCGGAATTCCCGCTTGGCAAGTGGGTGCACCTTTCTCACACCGGCATTTCTGGGGAGGGCTGAAGCGCAAATGCGCGGCTCGCCGATGTCCATCCCTTCTGCCACCGGCACCCCTGTCAATCACCCCCCGCCCGACTTTCCCACAAAACCGATTGACAAAACACAAATTGTATGCTAAAAAGCATGATAAAAAATATTCCGCCGTGGGGCGGTCGCGATTCCCTCTCCCCTGAGTCTCACATTATGGCCAAGCCGTCTAAACGGAATTTCTTAACATTGCTTAAACTTGCCCTCTTGGGGGTTTCTCTTCCCCTGGCGGTGGCGAGTCACAGCTGCGTGCGGGCTGCCACTGTGCGGGATAATAGTCCCGAATACGCTCAAATGCCGGCGAAGCCAACACTGCAACCGGCTCAACCCCCCGCTGCGAAAAGCCCACCGGCAAAACCCCCAACCTCCAAACCGAGTCCCACCGCTGCAACCCAACCGACATTACCCCCGAAACCGCAACCGACTCCCTCTCCTGTTGCGCAACCGAGTCTGGCGGTGACACCGCCACCGGCTCAACCCCCCGATGCGAAAAAGACCGATAAACAGAAACAGCCGAATTGGCTGTTAATCGCAACAGTGGTTGCAGCGATGGGTGCGGTTTCCTACCTGGGAGTTCTCCGGTTCCGTCCCCTCTGGCTGCTGCGGCTGATACCTTCAGAATTTAAGATTAAAATACCAGGACGGATTCCAGCAGAGATTTCCATACCAATTTCTGTTTTGCTTTTTCTCAAGTACCGCCCCCGCGTGCTGGAGGCTTGGGTGGCTGAGCGGATTGACAGCGCCCGCAAGGAATTTGAGATAAAGAAGACGGTAGAGGAGCGCAAGATTCATATTCCCATGCCGGTTGAGCTGAATGGGAAGGTGCTTCAAACGCTGACGGTCAAGGACTTGCAAGAGACTTTTGCCAGAGAAGAGATTCGCTTGCTGATTTGCGGGGAAGGGGGAGCCGGTAAGACGAGTCTTGCCTGTCAGGTCGCTCAATGGGCAATGGCAGAGAAGGAAGAAGACCGGCTGCGGGCGCACCTGATGATACCCGTTTTGATTGAGGAAGAACTGTCCGAGCCGGCGTCGGGCAAATCGCCGTTTTTGTCTGCGATAGCCGTGCAATTGAAAAATCTCAGGGATGAGGAGGAGGCTGTTTCTGAGGAACTGGTCAAGCAGCTTTTGAAACAGCGGCGGGTTCTGGTGATTGCAGACCACCTCTCAGAGATGAGCGAGACAACTCGCGCCGCGATTGCGCTCAAAGACCCAAAGTTGCCGGTGAATGCTCTGGCGGTTACCTCCCGCGTTGAAGACATCCTGGGGAAAGACGTGAATCAAACAACCCTCAAGCCCCAGCGGGTTTCTAGCGGCTCGCTCTTACAGTTTATGGACGATTACCTCAAGCAGCGAGAAAAACGCAGCCTCTTTCCGAATGATTTCCAGTATATCGAGGATTTTAAGCGACTGTCGCAAATCGTCACGGATCAGCGAGATGTCACCCTTTTGTTTGCCAAGCTCTATCTGGAACTGATGATTGCGGCGGCGGAGGGGCGGCGGACAGACGACTTGCCGGCGAATGTGCCGGATTTGATGCTCAGCTATATAAACGAACTCAATGAGAATCTCCGAGATAAAGTTTATGAAGATGCAACCGTACAGCAGGCTTTAAAAGTCGTTGCCTGGAAATGCCTCCAGCAGACCTTTAAGCCAGAAACCGCTGACCGCCAGGAGGCAATCGCTGACCTAGCTGCGTTGGGGGGAGGAGAGGAGGAAGCTAAACACCTCCTGAAGTACCTGGAAAAAAATCTTGCCTTACTCCGCACCCAAATTGACGCCCAGTATATTCGTTTTACCATTGACCCCCTGGCAGAGTATCTGGCTGGGCTGTGTCTGGTAGAGGACTGCAAAGACGACACGCAAAAGTGGCGCAATTTTCTGGCAGAAGCTGAGGGCAAACCGGGCTGTCCGGACGACATTAAAGGGTTTTTGCTGGCGGTGAGAGACTGCTGTGTCACCAAAGACTCCAAAAAAGTGCCCGATTTCGTGGCTGAGGAACTGGGAAAACTGGCTGGGCTAGATTTGGAAGCCCTAAAACAAGCACAGCTCAAACGCCGCATTCAACGCCTGATCTCGGATCTCTCTGTTCCAGAGGTGGGAGACCGGCGGCGGGCTGCTGAAGAAATAGGCAAGATGGGTTCAGAAGCCTTTTTTGCTGCTCCCGCTCTTGTCAAAGCCCTCACGGATGAGGATTCTGGGGTGCGTTCCAGCGCCGCACGAGCATTGGGCGAGTTAGGCAACGCCACAGAGCCGGTGCTGCAAAAGCTGCTCAAGCTGCTAAAAGATAGCGATTATCGGGTGGGTTCGATCGCCGCAAAAGTACTCGGCGACTTGGGCAACGCCACGCCCGCCGGTGCTCGGAGCACTGCAGGCGCTGCTGGCAAATAGCGATTCTCGAGTGCGTTTGATCGCCGCATGGGCGTTAATCAACTTAGGCAACGACTCAGAGCCGGTGCTGCAAGCACTGCAGGCGCTACTGACAGATAGCGATTTTCAAGTGCGTTTCATCGCCGCATTGGTGTTGCTCAAGTTAGGCAACGCCTCAGAGCCGGTGCGGCAAGCACTGCAGACGCTGCTGGCAGATAGCGATTCTGAAGTGCGTTCCAGCGCCGCACAAATGTTGGGCGAGTTAGGCTGCGCCACAGAGCCGGTGCTTCAAGGGCTGCTGGGGCTGCTGGCAGATAGCGATTCTTGGGTGCGTTCCAGCGCCGTACAGGTGTTGGGCAAGTTAGGTAATGCCACAGAGCCGGTGCTGCAAGGGCTGCTCAAGCTGCTGGAAGATAGCAATTCTGAAGTCCGTTCCAGCGCCGCCAGGGCTTTAGGCAAGTTGGGTAACGCCACAGAGCCGGTGCTCGGAGGGCTGCTCAAGCTGCTGGCAGATAGCGATTCTCGGGTGCGTTCCAGCGCCGCCAGGGCGCTGGGCAATTTAGGCAACGCCACAGAGCCGGTGCTCGGAGGGCTGCTCAAGCTGCTCGAAGATAGCAATTCTCGGGTGCGTTCCAGCGCCGCACAAGCGCTGGGCAATTTAGGCAACGCCACAGAGCCGGTGCTCGGAGGGCTGCTCAAGCTGCTGGCACATAGCAATTTTCGGGTGCGTTCCAGCGCCGCACAGGTGTTGGGCAAGTTAGGCAACGCCACAGAGCCGGTGCTCGGAGGGCTGCAGAAGCTGCTGGCAGATGAGGATTCTGATGTGCGCCGCACCGCCGCACAAGCGCTGGAAAAATTGCGCCATCCACCTTCTAAGCCGGTTTAGCTATTCGCTTTAAGCTGTAGTGCATTGAATTTGCGCTATACATTTCTATTACCTCGTTCGGGGACGGGCACGGCAGCCGTTGGCGCAGCCTGGGAGCGGAGTTCTGGAGGCTCTGCCGCCTTTCTACAATCAGCATATTAAAAGCTAAACAACTGAGCAGTCAGTCCCCCGAAAAAGTATTGAGGATCTCGAAGTCCTCGCACTTCCAGCTCCTCAATTTTTACTTATGGCCAATGGCCGCTAGAAACCTAGTTCTTCTGGCTGCGCCGGCTGTTGCGCCATTTGATCGGAGCGCCGAAACCGAGAGCCAAACCAAGGGGCATGGCGCATGGCGCAAGGGGTATAGGGAAGATTTTCGGCAATCCCCAATCCCCAATCCCCAATCCCCAATCCCCCAGCCGATAGCAATTCTGGGGTGCGCCGCACCGTCGCACAAGCGCTGGCAAAATTGCAGACGCCGTACCTACGCCTATATCTTGTCAGGCTGCGCAGGCAAATATTCACCGGCATCCCAGACTTTCTCGCGTTGAAACTCCCGTGACTGGATTCACCCCATCTGCACGCTTGCAAAGCTGGGCGATTTCGTACCGGTCGAGAATCGCATCCGTAAAGTCAGCCCCCGTAATATCAACCCCTTGAAAACTGGTGCGAGTCACAATTGCTCCCGTTAAAATCGCATTCTTCAAGTTACCACCCACCCAAAATACCCGATCTGCCAAAGCCTCTGTGAGATTTGCCCCTTCCAGATTAGCGTCAAGCAGCACCCCTTTGGTCAAAATTGCCTGCGTCAGGTTGGCACCGGCAAAATTCGCCCCCCGCATCTCGGCTTCCACAAACACCCCACCTGTCAAATCTTGGTTAGAAAAATCGTGATTGTTCAGATAGGCGTGGCTGTAGTTCACCGTTAGTCCTATTGCCAGTGCCGGTGCGGCGCTCTGCAGCCCCAACAGCCACACCAAACCCAACCCTAACACTATTCTCAGGCAGAGTGCCCGAATTTTTCTCAAGCTATTCGCCATGCTCCCTCGATGATTTCTTTTTCCCTGCAGTTATTATATAATAATTGGCGGAGAAAAATGAAATGTAACTTTTGCGGACAGGCGAGACGCCTGTCCTACGTCTTTTGGGGACAGGGGAGATGCAGGTACTGGGTCTTTTGCGGACATTTTTGCGCGTCTTTTGCCGACAGTTGGCAGCACCGGCTTTCCCGCCGTTTTGGGCTAGGCGGATCTGCCGCTTTCTCCCTTAATCACCGCCGCACCAATCAAATGTGCGATCCGCAAAGCCTCCGGAACATTCCCGCAGTCAGTCAGCCGGTGCAGCGCTGCGGCTATCACCTCTGGAGACTCACCACACACTTGGAAAAAATACGGCTGGTAAGCGTGAATTGTGCCGGCACGCTGCAATATTTCCAGACGCTCCTCCGCTCGCGGAAGCCGGCGGATCGCAAGTTTTATCGCAGCCAGATCGGGCTGACGCCGCATGACAGCCACACAGGGACTTTCCAGCCAGTAACTTGCAGATAGTTTCCGTCGCATCCAAACCGTCTTGTTCCACCTCTCCCCACACCATGCCCTCAAAGCGAGTTCCCCCACAAATCACACCGGCTATTGACACGCTCTTGCCGGCACGGCGAGAAAAGGGTGCGTCGTCAAAGCCTATGACGCGAATCACGCGCCCCAATTTAAGGAGAGATTCAAGCTGCATGTCTGGGAAACCACCTCACAAATAGGGAAAAGCACCTACTTTTGTAAGTATACCAAAAATTAGATCCCAAAGGTGCGCTCAAAGGTGCGCCCAAGGGTGAGCGGTTGCGCCGGTGCCCTAGTCGCGCAACTGCCCACCACCTTTATTACAAAAATAGGACGGTTTACCCCAAGCAACGGGAGCGTCCCATTTTTAGTAAAAATGCTGCATGAATTTCTGCCGCTACCGGTGTGTGGCACAGCCAGCGCCCTTGGAGCGGGCGGGCGGTTTTTCCCCCCACCCTTCAGTGCACTCGAGCTTGTTGGGATATGTGCTGAGATGATGTCTGCGATCGCATAAAGGAATCGATGGCTCCCTGTTCGATTACTGTTCGCGCCGGCTTATCTAGATGGCAGACTGGCGAGGGAGCTCCGCCTGAGTTACCCTGCAGCACAACCAGCCACTTACCTGTGACAGGATCGCGATAGGTTGTAAAAGGGTTCTTTCGCAACACGTTATTGGAACTGTTAGCCATATCAATGCACTCCTTTGCTACTTGCGAAATATTCTACACCACTGACCAACTTTGTGCGGTGACGTCTCGCTTTCTGGGGGTGTGATAAATTCAGGATCCAGCGGCGATCTATCTCACATAACCCACTAGGACTGACCCCTCCATCCCCACACCCCTCACACCGCTTTCACAACATGCGAGTCCCTTAGTTTTCCCAGTCTACCCCAAGCACTTCCTCTTTGACTGGGTTGTGCTGATAGTGCCATATTTGGAGCGCGATTAACGCAACTGGGATTGGGTGTGAGCGATTTTTGATTCGGTGCCGGTCAGTTGTTTTGGTTTTTTAGTTCGCGCTCCTCTCCACCAGTTCGTGTCGTCATTCAGGTTAACCAGAAAACTTAAGGAAATCCATGCAGCCCAAATCTACAATCCCAGATTGGGAGATACCCCCTCGTTCCGGAGCTATCTGGTGTGTGTGCCACCGGCATTACTGCCTGGTAATGCTGCTCAATCGGCGGAGCAGACTTTTTTAAAAAAGCCGCATTATTATTAGCTAGACAGCTAATCCGGTTGGGAAATCCATGCAGCCCAAATCTAACATCCCCAAGGTTGAGATAACTGCTATAATAGTAAATTGTCCCGCCGGCAGCCGGCAGCAGGGCGATCGCACGGCACCGAAATGCCGCCCGCACCGATGGCACCGGCACCGCCCCCACTAGTATTTATACTCAGTGACGGTGCGCTCCCACAAGCCGACGCAGGCGAGCCCAACCTATCTGCCGGTGGTCAAGCATATCTCTAACCGCGCCCCGTTCCGCCGGTCAACATCTCGATTGTGGGACAGCAGTCCCAATAGAGCATACCAGCGCCGGTTCGCCAGTTGCTGTCCACCGGCTCGGCAACTCGTGGCTGATTCCAGCTCTCCTCCAACCTCCGCCAGCCCCTTCTCCCCACACCGGAAAATGTTAAGTTTTGTTAAATTTTTGGGGAACATCCCCCCAGAGCGACCGCGCTGTGCTATCATCTGTGATGAGAAATGATTCGGTTGTGAGCGTTTGTTTTTTTGACTGGCTTTGTGCTTTTGGTCTCAACATGCTTCTCTCCGAAATCTAAATCTCTACAATCCTGTTGATTTTGGAGACAGTTTATGTCAATTTATGTAGGTAATCTTTCCTACAGGGTAACACCAGAAGACCTCACTGCTGTCTTTGCAGAATACGGTGAGGTGAAGCGGGTTCAGCTACCAACTGACCGTGAAACAGGTCGCCCTCGGGGCTTTGGCTTTGTGGACATGGCTACAGAAGAGCAAGAAACGGCAGCCATTGAAGCGCTTGATGGTGCTGAGTGGATGGGGCGGGATATGAAAGTTAACAAGGCGAAGCCTCGCGAAGATCAAAAAGGCAGTGGTGGCGGCGATCGCCGGAAGGGCAATAGCAACTTCTCTCGCCGTTACTAAGCTTTCAGGCTAAACCCCAGCAGCTGGTGTGTGTTGGCTCACCGGAGAGGGGTTGCGCACTTTTGTAGCTTCTATCTGCTTTACTTACTCAATTTAACCTGAGAAGGCTCGTGCAGCAATGTCGAGCCTTTTCTGTTGGGACAGTTCCCCTACCGCCGGCACGGTCAGGGTTGCTTTGCAGGACTGTCATTAATGATTGAATTTATAGTAAACTCCAGCAAAGAAAAGCGCAAAGTTAAATAGCGGGTGCCCCTGTAAGTGAGCTGTCACCCCTATACTAGCTGCTCAGAGTTAGAAACAAGCCAAACCCAGATTCTGTTTGCCAGCAAATCCTATAATATCGTGTCCGGTGAGTCGCAGGCAATCAAACCCGTTAGTTGGGGTGAGTTTACAGATATCTAATGCTTGTGCGGGAACGATCTCGACCGACCAGCCCCTAAAGAGATTGGGGTTAATTGCAAAGGTACTGAGAAACCCGGTTTCTTAAAGAAACCGGGTTTCTGGCGTATAACCTGTAGAAGCAAGGGCATCTCCTTGTCCCCACAGCTGGCGCGGGTTCCCGCAAAGACGACAAAACAGGAAAAGACACCGAACAGACACCCGCCCCCGGCAACCGGCTCACCCCGCTCTACCCAAAAATGCCCCCTCCGCCCTACACTGAATTGCGGCTAAAGCAGAAATATTCCGCCCTCAAGCAAATGCTGCCTTTTTTGTCAAGTCTCTTCCTCGCCCAAGCGGCACCGGCACCCCAGCCCCAAGAAATCGCCCAACCCCAGGAAGTGCGCCCCCTGCCGGGGAAACTGGACAGCGTGCCGGTGTTTAACAGCAACAGCCCGGAACTCGTACTCAAAGAAGGGATTTTACTCTCCACCTTTCCCCCCACCGGCAAGCAAGTCCCAACAGCTCACCTCAACTTCCCTTTCCGGGGGCGCTTTGACCTGTTCGCCCACCATGTGGCCAGAGCCGAACCGCCCGACAACTTGCGCACCCTCTACCTGGGCGTCATCGTCCACAATCCCGGCCCTGTGCCGGTAACAGTAGACATCTTGCAGGCGGCGAGCTATCTCTCCCAACCAGACGCCCCATTTATCCAATTGCCCGACGTGGCAGAAAATCCAGACGGCACCGTCTATGCCGGCCCGGGGAGTCGCGTCATGAGCGACATCCTGCGCGGGCAGCGACAAGCCGAGTGGCCACCGCAACTGGTGATTCCGCCCGGTAGCAGCCAGATGTTAATCAATCATCCCATCCCCGTGCGGGGCCTCACCCCGCCGCTGAATGGCCGGTCAACCTTAATGCGGCTGCGCAGTGACGGCACCGTGTACATGGCCAGTTTAGCCCTGTTTGCCAAGCAAAATCCCGACGGCAGCGAGCGGGCACCGGCACTGGAAGAATGGCAAACCCTTCTGGTTTCCGGAGATTTAGCCACACCCCGCGACAAAACCCCCACTCCCCCAGACGCTGCTGGCAATATTATCTACGGTCGCGTTGCCGGTGTCGCCTCTGGTTCCCAGTGGCAGGCGCAGATTGTGGACAGCGCCAGTGCCCCCCATCTCACCATCCCCCAACCGGGCCAAGCCTTTTCCTACGCCATCGCCTCCCTGCGGGGCGGGCAGCTGGGCACAGGCCAAGTGCAAAGCGCCCCCATGCTAGTGCGCTACCCAGACACCGCCTATCAAGCTCACGGCAACTACGGCATTCACTACGCCCTCACCCTGCCCCTGCACAACCCCACCGCCAGCCAAGTGGCCGTCACCCTCACCATTCAGACGCCAGTCAAAGAAGACCGGCTTTCCACCCCTGGGCTGCGCTTCCTGGAACCGCCGCCGACGCAAGTGTTTTTCCGGGGCACCGTGCGAGTCCGCTACAGCGACGATCTAGGACGTCCCCAGACTCGCTACGCCCATCTCGTGCAGCGCCGGGGGCAGCAAGGCCCAGCCCTAGTGCGGCTGGCTATGCCCCCGGGCAGTCGCCGGCTGGTGCAAGTAGACTTCCTCTATCCCCCAGATGCCACCCCGCCGCAGGTACTCACCATTAAAACTGAATGACCGCCGATTTCACAAGCCAGAAAAAAGGGAGCATCCCGATACATGCAAAAAAGCCGAAATCAATGGGATAATAATTTCAACAGGCGACAGGAGAAGAATATTTTTAGGCCAAGCAATCCCAGAAACGGGATTGAAACGAAACGAAACGAAACAGCAGAAAACTTCTCCCCTTCTTCCCCTGTCCCTCGCCAGCGTGCTGGCGCAAGGCACCGCCCCACCCCCTCTCCCCAAACGCGGGAAAGGATAGATCAGTATTTTTACCTAAGCGGCAGCGCAGGGCGCAGGGCGATAGAGCGAGAATTACGGATGTTTCCAGAAGGAGCTAATTGCTAATATTTAGTTAATTAAGTTACAAGGCAAACCAATCCTTGCCGCCCCAGGCGGGGTTTTGGGTGCCGCACTACTGAATCTCCAGGACAGAGAGTTAAGCGGGCTTCCCTTCTACTGGATTCCACGCCGCCTTTGAAAACCCGCCGCCAAAAGGCTGCCCACTTAAAGCAGGGCTCTTGAAACAAGGATCCCGATCGCCAGGGGGGGAGGGGGAGAGGGGGGAGGGGGAGAGGGGGGAGGGGGAGAGGGGGGAGGGGGAG
>JALOOK010000339.1 GCA_025454445.1 Oscillatoria sp. Prado101
AAACGAGAAAATTTGCATTAATCCACTCGTTCTATCTGCCAGAGAATTTGGTTTCCCTCGCGCCGCACTCGCGACACAATCCAGTTGCGCCAGACCCAGTTGTCGCCCCGGCTGGTGACGGCGCTGGCGTTGACATCCATCAAATCTGCGAGTTCGGAGCTGGTGATCAAATAGCGTTTGGCGGCGATTTCATCGGCGATGCGCAGGGTTTCTACTAAATCGCGCAGTTGAGTGACCCTGACTTCACGAGGTATGCTTTCGGGGGATTCAGCAGTTAGGGGGGCATTGGAGTCCGTCATGGCCACATCCGAGGGGGAAAAGTCAGAGAGTACAAAATTGGATTGTATCGTTTTGTTAACTGCGCCGTCAGTTCCTGCTGAACTAATCGCACCGGCAGCGGGCGGATGTTTCAGGGATGGAGTCTGCCCGAGGGAGAAGGCGCGGGCGATGGCGTCGCAGCGTTCGTTGAAAAAATTGCCGGCGTGAGCTCGGACGTGTTGCCACTGGATTTGTCGGGAGTTGAGCTGGTCGAGGTTTTCCCAAAGGTCTTGGTTGAGGACGGGTTTGCCGGTGGAGCTTATCCAGTTTTTCTTTTTCCAGGCTTTAATCCACTGTGTGATGCCGTTTTTCAGGTATTCGCTGTCGGTGTAGAGGGTGACGGGTTCGTTTTGACCGGCTGTTTTGAGGAATTCTAGGCCGGCGATGGCGGCTTGCATTTCCATGCGGTTGTTGGTCGTTTTGGGATCGCGTCCGCCGAGTTCTCGGGTGGAGCCGTCGTCATAGCAAATGACGACTCCCCAGCCGCCGGGTCCGGGGTTGCCGGTGCAGGCTCCATCGGTGTAGATGCTTTGGATTTTTGTGGGGTAGGGCATAGATTATTTTAACCGCCAAGACGCGCCTGTGCGCCAAGGAAGACCGGAGGTTTAGCGAGGAATTAGGCGCAGTGTTACTAAAGTTAGCATGGCCAGAGCTATGGGGGCAATGCCCCACAGGAAGGCTGGGGAGTTGGTGAAGGTAATGTTTTTTGGGGGGGGCTGTTGGGCTGCAATTACGGTGGCGGTGACTGCGCTCAGGGCTATGCCGGTGCTGGCTATCGCTGCGGTGAGGTTGAGTTCGCGAGCGGCTTTGGTTTGCTCTATTTGGATGGCGCTTCTCATGGGAACTGCCAGATTTGCCAGTTGGGTCAGTATGGATTTCATGCTGGCCCGCTCCATCTCAAGCTGCTGCCAGTATCTCTCTTCGGCTGTTTGGGCGAAGTCTTTCATTATCCCCAGGGATATATTAGCATCTGTTTCTAGTTTGTGCAACCTTTTTTGGTAATTTTTTAGGTTTATTTCTAGGGTGCGGCTGTGGCCATCCAGGCGGTTTAAATCGCCGGCATAGGCTGAGAGGTATGGCAGGGATTGGGTTAGGGCTGTCTGCAAGTCTGTGAGGTTAGGGTGGGGGGATTGGATGGCTTCCACTCTGGCGACTGTTTCGTTTATCTTCAGGGCGCGGGTTTTCAGTTCGCTTTTCAGCTGCCGGCTATTCCAGTAGGCGGACAATATTTTGTGCCTGTAGCTGAAAAGTTTGGTAAACTCGGAGTAAATAGCTGCCCTTTGGTGCCGGATATCATCTGTGCTAATCTCGCTGAAAGGAAACAGGCATATTATTAGATGATAGTGATCTCGGCTGAAGGTTTCCCAGGGCTGTAGCCAGTTGGCGGGAGCGTGCCAATACTCAAAGACTGTTGCGCCTAGCAATTTTCCGGAGGCGCTGAATTCGGGTTTCCAGTTGGGGTTGGGTGTGAGTTGCTTGAAGCACTCTTCGGCAACTTGTCGGGGATTTTGGCTGCTGTCTGTCAGTTTGCCCCACACGAGCCAGGTTTGCCCCAAGGTGCCTTGCTTTTTGTCGTCCAGTTCTGTACTGTCTGAGTGGTAATTGATTTTGGAAACGGCGAGTGTTTTCAGTTCTTTTAAGCTCGCAATCGGGCGCTTGGCGGCGTCGTAAACACTCACCTGAAGGGCGTAGGTGTCTCCCATCTGCAGGGCGCAATAATATCCCTCTGGGTGAGAGTCGGATTCGCTGTCGGCAAAGTTCTGGCGGTGGAGTTGGACGAAATCGATTTCCGCGTTTTCCTTGTCGGCTAACTCCTCCAGCTTTTTGCGCAAGGCGAGGGAAATTTCACCTGATACTTCCAGCTTCGTCTGTTCCGTCAGGGGGTTAACTTCAGCGAGTTGCTTGAGTTGAGCGTCGAGTTCCGGATCGAATTTTCGCCAAAACTGCCGCCTAGTTAAATCGGTTCTTTTGGTTTCTTGTCCCAATCCGTCTCGCCAATCGTATAGGAACAAATCAACTGCTGGATAGATGACATATTCTGGTTTCATACGAAAATCTCCACATAATCATTGAGAGTTGGTCTGGCTTTTGGTGCTAACGCCAGCGCTTCACGCAGCCTGCTACTATTTTCCCACTGGGGTGCCAAGGGCGAGAGGGCGGCACCCTGCACCCCAGCTTAAGGTTTGCGGGTGGGTTCTATTTTATTCGCCGCTTCAAGCTGATCGATAGCGGTCACAATAAAAGGAGTGACAGTATTTTCAGTGGCAGGCAATTCAGACGAAAGCTGGGAATACCACTGCACGAGTTCTTCGGCGGTGACATCCTGCAGCCAGCGCGTCGCCTCATTGAGCGCCTCAATGTCGGATTTGTCTCGCCGCCGGCGGTAAAATTCCACCATTACTAAAAAGCTGGCATCCGACTGCACCGCCCAAAGGGTGCTGGCGACGCAAGCCACTTGGCGGCTGAGAAAGGCACTGGTTAAACCGGCATATTCGGCGCTGAGAGTTGGGCTACCGGTAATTGCGGTGTGCCAAGCTGAAAGGCAGACTAACCGGCAGCGGGAAAGCTCGATTTTCAGGATGCTCTCGACGCTCAGGCGCTGCTTGCCGGTGAGCGCTAAAGCTGAGCGGCTGGGGTTGTGGGAGTTGGAGAAAGTGTGCCCGGTAAAGTGGAAGATATCGCATCCGTCTGCCAGGGCTTGTTCTGCGGCTTGCTGGGTGGCTTCCTCTCCGGCGAGGCGCTTGTGTTTGGGAAACAGCCAGCAGATATATTCGGATTCTACCGCTGCCAAAGGAAGTTCTGGCAGCGCTTTTCCCGGATATTCACTTTCGCTGTTGGGGCGCTCAACGCAGAGGAGGGTTTCCTGACTTTCTCCCTCTCCCCCCTCGTGCGAGAGGGGGTTGGCGGGTGAGGGGGCGGAGGCGGCTGTCAAATTCAGCCCGATTTGGGCGCATGGTAAATAGCTGATGGTGAACCGATCTCGAAACAGCGCGTGCAGCGGGAAGCGGTGCAAGTCGCGGTGGGGAATTAAGATCAGTTGAGTGACACTTTCCTGCCCTCGCTCGCCGCCAGACTCACCGGCAATCGCCTCTTCTATTGTCTGAATATTCAGGATTTGGCGCAGGTGTGTCAGTCTTGCCGGAAGTGAGTCGCGCCAGGAGGAAAGCGGTTCGCCTTCAGTGCCGGCTTCAAAGGCGCTGTACTGTTGGTTCCACTCCTCAATCCAGCTTTGCAATTCCCGCAACTGCCGTTCGCTGTGCCACTGAAAACCGGTTTCTCCAGCAAACCGGCTTCTGCGCAGGGAAGCCAGCAGCAGCGGTGCCGGTGCGCCGTATTTAATAATAAACGTATGCAGGGCGTCTGGGCTGAGGTGCCAGCAAACCGCAGCGGTTGTGGGGCTGACGAGTTCCTGAATTTGGGCGTACTTGAGCGCCGGCACTCCGGAACTCCCAAACCAGAGCAGCCAGCTCAAGCTGGTATTTTTCCCCCCCTCGGCGAGTTCCAGCGCTCGCACGAAATCGCCCTTAGCCACGCAGACATCAACCTTCAGCTGATTTATAGCGGCAAATTTGATAGCCAGCTGCTTTTTACTCCAATTGGAGCGATTTGCCTCCACCAGCAACCCCTGCAGCAAATCCGAACAGCGCCGCAGCAATTTCTCCGCTTCAGCGGTTTGCTGCAGCCCCAATAACGTGCGGCTCACATCTTGCAAGACTTCCAGATGCAGTTCGGGAAAGGCTTTTTCTGTGAGAGTTTTCAGCGCCTCGGTATAACTGCTGAGGGCTTCTTGCAAATACTGCGAGGCGCGAGAATCTTGCCGGCTTTGATTGTAATGAGCTTGACCGATTTTGTGATGCAGCAGCCCCCAGCCTTGCGTGCCGGTGTCTGGCGGACAATATTTCAATCCTTCTTGATAGCTTGCCAGCTTTCCTTCATAGCCGCGCAGGTTCAAATCGGGATTTCTGTCGGCAACCGGACTCATAAATGCCAGCAGCAGATCGCAACTGGGTGAGTTGCCGGCAGCATCGCCCCGACTCATCCAGGCAACATAGAAATCTGGTTTAATCTCAAGAGCGCGGTCGAAACTGGAAATTGCCTCTTCATACTGTCCCAAACTTTGCAGCGCAACGCCCTGGCTGTGCCAAGCTTCGTGACTTTCTGGTTGCAGCTCGACAGCGCGGTTAAAACTGTCAATCGCTTCTTGACAGCGCCCCAAACTATTCAGCGCCAAGCCCCGGTTTCTCCAGGCTTCGTACTTGTCTGGTTTGATCGCAATCGATCGCTCGGCGCTGGCGAGCGCCTCTTGATAGCGCCCTTCTTGATTGAGCGCCAAGCTGAGGTTAATCAAGGCTTCCAGGTTGTCCGGTTTAGTGGCAATAGCTCGCTCGCAACTGGCAATAGCCTCTTCATACTGTCCGGCTTTATTCAGCGCCTCACCCCTGCTCTGCCAAGCTTTTTGCGACTTGGGATCGATAGCAACCGCCCGATCGTAGCTGGCAATTGCCTCTGCATAGCGCCCTAACTTATACAGCGCCAAGCCCCGGTTTAACCAGACTTGGTGCGAGTCCGGCTTTAATTCTATGGCTTTATCCCAGTCGGCAATTGCCCCCAGCAAATCCCCTTGCATGTATTGCCGCACGCCTCGATAAAACCATTCTTTTGCATCTGGCTCCCGCAGACTGAGATCGCCGGTATCTGACCCCATCGCCCCTACCTCTCCCTCGCTATCGTCGGGAACTGGGCCGGGCGGCTGCGGCGTTTCTTCGAGGTTTGTTTCCGCTTCCCCCGCCAGCAGCAGAGCGCCTAATTCCCCCGCCACTTCCCCCAACTTCCCGCAACCAATTTCCTTAAGCCGCAGCATCCGCCGCGCCAATTCCTGATGAGATTGCGGCACCGGCAGCAACCTGTCTCTCCCAAACCTCTCCAGCCAGTTCACCAGCGAGCTGTCTTCGCTGCGCTCTCCCAAATACGAGCGGGCACGCTCCCGATCCCATCCCTCCGCCACCCCATCCAGCAACCCCATGAACAGGTTTTCACAGTCGGTGTCGCTGTGGTTAATTTCTCCTGCAGCCGGCGACTCAAAGGGATTATCCCCCCTATCCCGCCAGAGCAAACGCTTGAGCCGCTCCCACCTCACCTCGCTTAAAACGGAGGTGAGCCGCTCCCACCTCACCCCCCTGACAGCCGGGGGGGTTTGAAACTGCCTCTGAAAAAATTTGACCAGCCGGTGCCAACTGCTGCGTAGCATCTGATGCCTCTATACTTCACCTTTAATATAACCAGGAAGAGGCACAACCTCTTGAGCGTGAGTTCCCGATCTGGAGCCCGGAACCCGGAAGGGAGTCCTAAACCTAAACTTATAGTTTATATGCGCCCACAGATTCCCACACTAACATTCTAGACAAAATGACGTCCAATGTCAAGGGGGAATCAACGATTTTCAGCCGGCAATTTTGGGGGCAACATCTGATTCACAGGCAAGCTCAAACTGGGAAACGACAGCGTCTCAACAGTGGCATCTTCCCCAAGCACCACCTCACTTTGGTATCCGGTTTGGCTCGCTTCTCGAAATACATGCAGCCGGCGGTCGTTAACATCCAGAACCCAATAATCAGCAATGCCCGCCCTAGCATAGGCTCTGGCTTTAGTGCCGCAATCTTTGGCCAAAGTCGTATCTGCCACCTCAATCACCAGATAAATCTCTTCAGGCGTGGGGTGATGGTCAGCATAATCGAGTGAGTCAACCCTAACCGCAGCAACATCAGGCTCTGGTTCAGAGCGATTATCTAACTGAATGGGGGCTTCTGTCCGAATCAGCACCCGCTCTCCCAAACTGTTCCGCAGCACCCTAGCAGTGCGAGTTATAGTCGCTTCATGAGCGGTTCCTTTTGCTGCCATCTGTACTATCTGTCCTTCTATTAATTCGACTTTATCTTCCGGTTGCAAAATCCCAGCCTCTATCATGCGGCTGTAATCCTCAACAGTCCACAGGCGTTGTTCTAACTGCATCATCCTCCCCTCCATATTTAACCCTTTAACCTTAACAGGGTGCGCCGAGTTCAGCACCCCAGCCCCCTAATCCTCCAATCCGGGCTCCTCTTCTTCGAGCAGTTCAGCCTCCTCGGGGAGCTTTCGCCGCACCTCCTGGCGGTGAGCCAGCGCCAGAGCGTCATCCGGCTGGATCAGCAGCGCCAAGTCAAAAGAGGCGATCGCCTCATTGAGCTGGTCTAAACTCGCCAGAACCAGCCCGCGATTCACCCAGGCTTGAAAGTCAGCCGGCTCGATAGCCAGAGCCTGGTCAAGCGATGCCAGCGCCTCAGAGTGCCGGTGCAAATGCCTGAGCGTCACCCCTCGGTACAGCCAAGTATCCGCCTCTGAGGACTCTGTTTCAAGTGCTTGGTCATAGCAGAGGAGGGCTTCCTCGTACCGGCCCAAAGCCCTGAGCGCCTCGCCCCGGTTGTGCCAGCCTTTAGGCAAATCCGGCTGGAGCTGCAGCGCTTGCTGGTAGCAGTTAAGCGCTTCTTCGTACCGCTCCAGTTTAGCCAGCGCCACCCCTCGATTGTGCCAAGCTTGAGAGAATTCCGGATTGATTTGCAGGGCTTTTTCGTAAGAGTCTAGCTCCTCAGAGTGCCGCTCCAAAGCCGCGTGCGCCAATCCTCGACTCAACCAAGTGTTGGCGTTGTGAGGCTGGAGTTTGAGCGCCGCGTCAAACGACGCAATCGCCTCCTCATACTGCTGCGAGTAAAACAGCGCCGCCCCCCGGTTCAGCCAAGCCGCCACAAATTCCGGATCTCGCTGCAGCGCCTGCTCGTAAGAGGCGATAGCGCCGGACAGCTCCCCAGCCCCCAGTTGCTGGTTGCCTTGCTCCCACCACCCCTGAGCAGTTTCTGGCGGTGGTGCTGGCGGCGTGATTTCTCTTTGCAGCAGTTCCCTGCCCATTTCATAGGCCACGTCCCCCAACTCGCCGCAGCCGGTTTGCCCCAGTTTCAGCAGCCCTCTGGCCAACTCCGGATTGGGAGCCGGTGAGGCCATAAACCTGTCCCCGTAGCGCCGCAGCCAAGCCGCCCACTGCTGGTAACTGCCCCGCTCTCCGAGTTCCGAGAGAAATTTCAGCACCCGCTCCCCATCCCACCCCCGCCGGCTCACCCCTTCGAGCAGCTGGGCGAACAGCAGCTGGTAATCCGCATCCTCCAATGGCGGTAGCGGTTTCCCCTGCGTTGGTGTAGTCTCAGATTCTACAGGTTGAACTGCGCTGCCAAACAGCCGCTGCCAAATTTCCTTGAGCATCTTTCCGATCCATGCATCACATATTCTTGATTGTAGGCAACACTTCCCGCCTCCTATCCCCCTGATTGCCACAAGGCCCCAAAACCCTGGCCATAAATTCTTAATTGTTAATTCTTAATCACCGGTGAGATTGACCCATGTCCTACGAACCCCTGCACCACAAATACAGACCCCAAACTTTCGCGGCTCTGGTGGGACAAGAGGCGATCTCCCAAACCCTGGGCAACGCCATCCGCCAGAACAAGATCGCACCGGC
>JALOOK010000340.1 GCA_025454445.1 Oscillatoria sp. Prado101
GTGGCATCACATCCGTTGTGGCCCAAATTTGGGGCCCGCCTGCCCCGACCGGGAAATTTGTGTACAATTTGTACACAAATTGGCAAGCAAATATGTCAACTGACCGGCTTGTTGCCGGTGGAATCACGTCCGTTGTGGCCCAAATTTGGGGCCCGCCTGCCCCGACCGGGAAATTTGTGTACAATTTGTACACAAATTGGGAAGCAAATATGTCAAGTGACCGGCTAGATTGCCGGTGGAATCACGTCCCTTGTGGCCCAAATTTGGGGCCCGCCTGCCCCTGGAGGAAGGACTGGTAAGGGGGATGACCGGCAGTGGAGTCAGGGAACCTGGAAGGAAAGAATCATATAGCGGCTCAGCCCCAACTGGCTGAGCCACTCTTGACCCGCCGTTACCCTCTCCATCTCTATTTGTGCCGTATCCAGGCAGAACCGCCGCATGGCTGGGTACGTCGGCAAGGTGTTAACGGTGATATCCTCTTCGAGACCGGGCAAAAATCCCGCCGTTTGGCCGAGATTCCGGTAGTCCGCCAGTGTGAAATAACCGTCAATATTGCCGTAGGTGCGAGCTACGGAGGCTCCTGCGAATTGGCTGGCGAATTTCATCAGCGGCAGCAACGCCCGCACCGGCACAAAGTCGCACAGGGCTAATCTCCCTCCCTTTCGCAGCACTCGCCGCGCTTCTTGAAAAAAGCGCTGCCGGCTGGGAAAATGAAATATGCACTCCACCGCCAGCACCACATCAAAGGAATCATCCTCAAAAGGCAGCTGGCAGGCGTCGGCTTCCACAAACTCTATCTGGTTGCCGGTGCTGGGCTTGACCTGCTCTCTGGCTCTTTCGATCTGGCGGGGATCAATATTGACCCCGACGAGTTCCACGCTGGAAAAACGCTCGTTCAAGCTGGCAATGGTGCCCCCGAAACCGCACCCGCAGTCCAGGATGCGCAGCCCATCTCCCACCCCACCGGCATCGCACACTCGCCGGCACAATTTCTCCGCCGCCGCGCCAAAGTCCGCTGCGGTGCCATCCGCCACCGCAGGATAGTCCCAATACCCCCAGTGTACATGTCGGCCAAATGCCTGCAGCGCGTCTGGGTTGCCTTTGCGGAATTGCTCAAATAGCAGGTCGAAGTACGGCAGGTGCACCTTTGTTGCTGTCATAATTCTGTTTTTCTTTTGAGATGGAAATTGTTGACTGACAATCTAAAATATACAAATAAATCGGAATTTATGTGAACATAAATATGTAAGGCTTAAACGGCAAGGTTTACAGTTTTTATATAACACAATATCTGATTGATTGCTTTTGCATAGAGCCCTATATTGGCCCTAGTAAAAGATGATGCCGGTTAGCGAATCCGGGAAGCGCGACGGGCCATTTAGTGGCCCGTAACACGCCTATTATATCATATTCGGTCAATAGCCCACAAATAAATATTCCATCCGTCTTCCTCTTTCTTCTTGCTTCTTGGCTGGGCGTCTTGGCGGTTATTAATAACCTTTAAACAGCGGTTTCCAGAAATTACCCAACTGCGGGCAAACCCGCCAGTGCCATCGCCACTTCTTCAGCGCTATATTCAGTATCGCGCAACTTGCCCGCCTGATAGTCAATATACGCCTGCAAGTCAAAGTGACCGTGACCGCACAAATTGAAAAGCACGGTCTTGCTGGTGCCTTCTTCCTTGCAGCGCAGCGCTTCATCAATGACAGCTTTAACCGCGTGGTTCGCCTCCGGTGCCGGTAAAATACCCTCTGTGCGGGCAAATTCCAGACCGGCGGCGAAACATTCCAGTTGCGTGTGCGCTCTCGCCTCTATCAAGCCTAACTCAAAAATGTGACTGAGCAGAGGTGCCATGCCGTGGTAGCGCAGTCCACCGGCATGAATGCCTGGGGGGACGAAAGAACTGCCCAGGGTGTGCATCTTGACAAGTGGCGTTAAATGTGCTGTGTCGCCATAGTCGTAGGCGTATTTGCCTTTGGTCAAAGTTGGGCAAGCAGCGGGTTCGACTGCTACAAATCGCAGCGGTGACACTTCGCCCCGCAGTTGAGCTCCCAGGAAAGGAAAAGCAATTCCGGCAAAGTTGCTGCCGCCGCCGGTGCAGCCGATAATAATATCAGGATAATCACCGGCAATTTCCAATTGCGCTAAAGTTTCTAATCCGATGACAGTTTGGTGCAGCAAAACGTGATTGAGCACGCTGCCGAGAGCGTATTTAGTGCTGTCGTCTTTCGCGGCTATTTCCACAGCTTCGCTGATAGCAATTCCCAAGCTTCCTGGACTGTCAGGATACTTTTCGAGAATCTGGCGACCGGCATTTGTTTCGCTGCTAGGACTGGCTACTACTCGCGCCCCATAAGCTTCCATAAAAGCGCGGCGGTAAGGCTTTTGCTGGTAGCTTACCTTGACCATGCACACGAGTATTTCTAAATTAAACAGTGCGCCGGCAAAGGCGAGAGATGACCCCCACTGACCGGCACCAGTTTCCGTGGTCAGGCGCTTGACTCCTTCGATGGCGCTGTAATAGGCTTGCGGAACGGCGGTGTTGGGTTTGTGGCTGCCGGCGGGACTAACGCCTTCGTATTTGTAATATATTTTTGCCGGAGTGTCGAGGGCTTTTTCCAGCCTGCGTGCGCGGTAAAGTGGTGATGGTCGCCACTGCCGGTAAATAGAACGCACTGGTTCTGGTATTTCTACCCAGCGTTCCTGACTGACTTCTTGCTGAATGATGGCCTTTGGGAACAGGGGGGCTAAATCAGCAGGTGAGATTGGCTGACCTGTAACTGGGTGCAGTGGCGGCGGCATCTGCGCGGGCAAATCGGCTATAACATTATACCACGCTGCCGGCATTTTGGCTTCGGTAAGGATATATTTTACCGGCTCTGTTTGCTGTCCCATTTTCGCGATATTTTACTTGATTTTCATCTATTGTAAATTGCGGGGTGCCCTCAGGCACCCATGCAGTCTTTTACTTATTAGGCTGGGGAGTGAGGCGCAGGTAGGTTTTGACTTGGGTGTAACCTTTGGGGAATTTCTGCTTCAATTCTTTTGGGTCTTCAATAAATGGGACAATCACGCAGTCCTGACCGTCTTTCCAGTTGGCTGGGGTGGCGACGCTGTATTTGTCGGTGAGCTGCAGGGAATCAATTACGCGCAGGATTTCATTAAAATTGCGACCGGTGCTGGCGGGGTAGGTGAGAGTCAGGCGCAGCTTCTTGTTGGGGTCGATGATGAAAACGGTGCGGACGGTCAAGTCCTGCAGGGAGTTGGGGTGGATCATATCATAGAGGTCGGAGACTGTCCGGTCGCCGTCCGCCAGGATAGGGTAGCTGAGGTTGACTTTCTGGGTTTCCTCAATATCTTTGATCCAGCCGAGGTGCGAGTCAGCGTCATCGACGCTGAGGGCGAGTGTTTTGACCTTGCGCTTGTCGAATTCTGGCTGGAGGCGAGCGACTTCGCCAAGTTCGGTCGTGCAAACGGGGGTGTAGTCTTTGGGGTGGGAGAACAGCACCACCCAGCTGTCACCGGCCCATTCATAAAAGTTAATATCGCCTTGCGAGGAAGCTTGGGTGAAGTTGGGCGCACTGTCGCCTAATCGGAGAGCCATAGCCGAGTTCCTGTAGTCTAAATTACAAAATTGTCTGGTCTACTGTCAGATGATTTCATCTTACACCGGTTATCCGGTCGGATTTTAGTGATTTGTTCCTCTTTGGGTTTTGTGCGGGGGCTAGGGGGGAGGGCAGCGCCTGGAAGGCGGTTGCCGCAAGGGGGTATGGCTGTAGGGCAGCCCGACGCACCGGACTCAACATTTGGAGGGGCGGGTTGCTCCAGGATATCTGTGGGAGACAGAAAATATTGAGCCACCCGATCCTATTTTTTTCTGCTATTAATAATATTTATATTTTTTTACTGTCTGAAAATATCTGTCATGTTTCAATTGCTATATCCTCTGATTCACGCTATTCAGCCGTTTTTAGTGCCGATTTGTTTGGTCTGCGCCTGGGTATTAGTGCTTATGCTGGCTGCAAATCTCTGGTCTGCAGTAGCTGACGGAGTGGCCCGCAGCAAGCGGATGCATCAAATCCCCTGCGCTAATTGCGCCTTTTTTACTGG
Source organism: Oscillatoria sp. Prado101 (assembly GCA_025454445.1). Taxonomy (GTDB): domain Bacteria; phylum Cyanobacteriota; class Cyanobacteriia; order Cyanobacteriales; family Oscillatoriaceae; genus Oscillatoria. The sequence continues at coordinate 4,111 of JALOOK010000340.1, forward strand.
CGACTACCGGCTGAAATGCCCGGTGCGCCCCAGGATTGCCCTGACTGAGGAGGCTATCGACTGTTCGGACTACCAAGATTACCACAAAATTGGTTAAAAATCAAGATTCCTGGAAAATAAACCCGGTTGCTGGGGTTAAAAGTCAAGATTCTCAATAAACCGGGTTTCTTATTCTCCACCTACTCAATGGTGTCCATTTCCAGCAAAACTTTCAGAACCCCAGGGCGCTGGGCGAGATCGAAGGCTGCTAGACCTTCACTCAGGGGGTAGCGGGCCTGAATTAGGGGTTTGACATTTATCTTGTTTTGTGCTAATAGCTGAAGGGCGGCTGGAAACGGACCGCAGCGGGAGCCAATTAAGGTGATTTCGTCCACTACGAGAGCGGATGCGTCAAAGGTGAGGTTGCCTTTGTAGGTGCTTTTGAGGACGAGGGTGCCTCGGGAACGCAAGGCGCGGCGGGCGATGGCGAAACCTTCGGGGTTGCCGGTACACTCAACTGAGATGTCGAATTCTCTGTCTTTTACGGAGTCGGCAAAGCCGGTTTTGATGCCGAGGGCTTCCAGGTGGGCGAGTTTGTCGCGGTGACGCCCGATCGCCAGCAAGTCGCAACCTGTTAGGACTAGGGTTTGGGCGACTAGCTGCCCGAGTTTGCCGTCTCCAACTACTAGAACTCTGTGTTCAGGAAGCACCGGCACTTGCTGCTGGATTTCCAGCGCTGCGGCAATGGGTTCGGTGAAGGTGGCGGTATCTGTATCTATATTATCCGGGAGGGGATGCAGGTTTTGGGCGGGCAGGGTGAGATATTCGGCAAATGCGCCGTGCCGGTTGACTATACCGAGTACGGTGCGGTTGAGGCAGTGGGTGGGGATGCCGATGCGGCAAAACCGGCACTCGCCGCAGGCGGCATTGATTTCTCCGACGACGCGCCGGTTGAGCAGGTTTTCTGGTCCGCTTTCGACGATGCCAACAAATTCGTGCCCGAGGATGCCGGTGTAGGGGTAATATCCTCTGAGCAGTTCTAGGTCTGTATTGCAGATACCGGCACGCAAGACTCGCACCAGCGCTTCCCCTGGTGGGGGTTCGGGTGTGGGGATGCCGGTGCGCAGTTGCAGTTGTCTGTTTTCTAGCCAGAGTGCTTTCATTGGAGGGGCTTAAGAGGGGTTGTCTGTTATTTTATTTTAACCGCCAATAAGCCAAGAACGCCAAGGAAGAAAATAGGGGTTCATAGTTTGCTGGAACTGCTAAATTTGCTGTTACAAACAAACAGTAAGGTGCGTTACCTTTGGGAGCGCACCCCACTGGCAGGCTTTTCCGATAGGGCTGAAGCCCTACTACAAACATAGGCGGTAGTTGGGCTTTAGCCCAAAAAGGTTCGTAGTTGGGCTTTAGCCCAAAAAGGTTCGTAGTTGGGCTTTAGCCCAAAAAGGTTCGTAGTTGGGCTTTAGCGACCTAGGGCTCTAGCCCAAAAAGGTTCGTAGTTGGGCTTTAGCCCAAAAAGGTTCGTAGTTGGGCTTCAGCCCAAAAAGGTTCGTAGTTGGGCTTCAGCCCAATCAGCAAAACAGGGTTTACATGATTTCTGGTTAGCAGATTAAACACCTAACACCTAACGCCCGCAAGGAGCGAGAAACCGGCTAAACATATATCCAGAATCCATTCCACCCCGGTCCCATTCATGTTCAACCCAACTCCACTCATTGGAACGCCCGTACACATACACTCTAGTGCCGTTGTTGAGTCGCGCCACCACCGACCCATTTGGTGTCGAGCGCAGGTTAACATAGGTGTCATTAGGATCTGCCACTACCATGCAGGTGCCGGTGCAAGACGTGAGCAAACTGGTATATATATATCCCGACACCCTTCCGGCTGAATACTCAACCTTACTCCATTCACCGGCATTCCCTTTCACGCTTACGGTGATGCCGTTATCGAGTCGCGCCACCACCTGCCCGTTAGGTGTAGAGCGCAGGTTAGCATAGGTGTCCTTGGGATCGAAGACTCTCTTGCAGGTGCCGCCAGTCTGCTGTGCTACTATCTTACCAGTCTGTGAGGCAAGCCCCCCCCAGGGCTGGGGCGATGCTTGCACCGCAGCACCGGCATTCAGGGCGAGGATACCTGCAAATATGGCTGTGAAGGGTTTTAACATCTGTCAAGACCTTCGCTGTGGGTTAAAATTTTATAGCCTTTATACTTACAGATGCAGACGGGGGGTTGCAGTCCAAAAGTTCTGGGTTGAAACAATTCTTTACAACCGGCGGCAGAAACGGCAGCAGGAGTGGCCATTGCTGATAATCTGGAAAAAGCACTTCCGATAGGGTTAAATTCATTCCTTATGGTAGATTTCTCTAACACCCAGGGCGCTGGGGCGGAACAAGACAAGCTAATCCCCAGAATTCGCCTGGTGACGGTGTTTCGGCTGGGCGTCTTTCAGATGGGGCTGGGCATGATGTCGGTGCTGACGCTAGGAGTCCTCAACCGGGTGATGATTGATGAGCTGAAAGTGCCGGGGCTGATTGCTAGCGCTACTCTGGCTGCAGCTCAGTTTGTCGCACCGGCACGAGTCTGGTTCGGGCAAATGTCGGATGCTAAACCTTTATTTGGCTATCACCGCACCGGCTATATCTGGATTGGGGCGGCTGTGTTTTCCCTCGCTTCCTTCCTGGCTGTGCAAGTAGTGTGGCGGCTGCAAGAGAGTTTGCAAGCTACCGGCTGGACTGGAGAAACTGGCGGGTGGGCGATTCTGCTGGCTTTAGTGTTCGCCTTCTACGGTTTAGCACTCTGCGCCAGTTCCACCCCCTATGCCGCTCTGCTCGTGGATGTCTCGGAAGAAGACAACCGGTCAAAACTGGTGGGGATTGTCTGGTCAATGCTGATGGTGGGTATTATCGTCGGGGCAATTCTCAGCAGCGGTTTGCTCAAGCAAATCTCCCTGGAAGCTCCCATCGAAGAGTTGCGGGATTCTATAAACCGGCTGTTTACAATCGTGCCGGCTGCAGTGTTCGGCATGGCGCTGCTGGCGGTTGCCGGTGTGGAGAAAAAATACTCCCACTACGCCACCCGTTCCATTTTAGCAGACCGGGAAGATAAAATTACCCTGCGCCGGGCGCTGCGCATCCTGACGGCTAACCCCCAAGCCGGTTTATTTTTCACTTTCTTAGTAGTGATGACACTCAGTCTGTTCATGCAGGATGCGGTTTTGGAACCTTATGGCGGCGAGGTGTTTGGAATGCCGATTTCTGAAACAACCAGACTGAACGCCATCACCGGCACCGGCACGCTGGTGGGGTTGAGTTCCACCGGCTTTTTGATTGTCCCTCTCCTGGGCAAGCAAAAAACGGTCAACCTCGGCTGTATATCCGCTGCAATTTGCTTTGTCTTGCTGATTCTTTCCGGGTTCACCGGCAATCCAGCACTGTTCAAATTTGCTCTGTTCGCATTCGGTTTAGCAATGGGCGTGCTGACCACCGGCGCTCTCAGTTTAATGCTAGATTTGACAGCAGCAGAAACCGCCGGCACGTTTATTGGCGCATGGGGATTAGCGCAAGCGCTAGCTAGGGGAGTGGCGACAGTGGCGGGCGGTGCGGTGCTCGATGTCGGGCGAGTGCTGTTTGACACGCCGGTGCTGCAGTACGGGCTGGTGTTCGCCATGCAAGTCCTTGGCATGTCTGTGGCAATTTGGCTGCTGCGGCGAGTTAACGTTAAGGAATTCCGCGATAACGCCAAGGCGGCAATTCTGGCTGCGATCGAAAGCGATCTAGATTAACCTCGCAACTCAACCACCGATGACAGATTTTTGGAACACCGTTTTAAGCTTCGCCGAGACAACAGCAGCTAGAGTCGGCACTCAGCTGATGGCTGACTTTGGCGCTGTGCAAGCTTCGCAAAGGCCTGCCGACTATCTCG
>JALOOK010000341.1 GCA_025454445.1 Oscillatoria sp. Prado101
GAAAACCCAGCCAACCGCTTTGCAGTTGGCAATTAATCCCATTGTTTCACCGATTGTTATTCCTCCTGTCGGAGTCGCCGCTATCCTGATTTTCACGACCCTGTTTCAAGACAATTTTTGGATGCAAGTGTCGATTCTTGTCAGCTTGTTGACTGTCATGTTTCTGGATCTTTTAGCTATGATATTCGCCGATAAAATTATCAAAGTTCCCGGACTGATGCAAGTTTTGAGCCTGACCAATGTAGTCCTGACGTTTGTCCAGGTGGCTTTGGCGATCCAAGTTATTTTGATTGTCCTAAAAAATCTGGGGATTGCTCGATAAAAGATTATAGCGGTTTTCAGTTGGATGAAGTACACCCCAGAAACCCGGTTTCTTTAAGAAACCGGGTTTCTCAGTACCTCACTCATACGAAAAACGGAATAATGAGTGCGGGAGCGTGTCACTTTTGCGAGTTTCCTGGCGAGGGCATTCCTCACGCAAGGGCAGACTTTCGCCCGCCCGCGGTGGCTAATTGTAGAATGCGCTCGTCGCGTCTCTAGACCAGCCCGGATTCAAAAGTTCCCACCGGCACGCACAACCTCCCCCTCCGATTACCGCCACTTCCCCTACAATTAAACCAGAGACTCAAAGGAGGACACAGATCCTGAATACCTCAGACTTCCCCCTCATCCCCCCCGCACCCGCCGGCTTCAAATCCGGCTTTATTGGCATCATCGGACGCCCCAACGTCGGGAAATCCACCCTGATGAACCAACTCGTGGGGCAAAAAATTGCCATCACCTCGCCGGTGGCCCAAACCACGCGCAACCGGCTGCGCGGTATCCTCACCACCCCCGACGCCCAGCTGATTTTCGTCGATACCCCCGGTATCCACAAACCCCACCACCAGCTGGGAAAAATTCTCGTGCAAAACGCCCAAATTGCCATCGAATCTGTCGATGTGGTGCTGTTTGTCGCCGACGCTTCCGCACCCGCCGGCGGGGGAGATCGCTACATTGCCGACCTCCTCAGCGAAGTGGAAACTCCCGTCATTCTCGGACTGAACAAAATCGACCAGCAACCCCCCGATTCCCAGCGCCTTGATGACAGCTATCGCCAACTCGCCGCCCCCCACAACTGGTCAGCCGTAAAATTCTCCGCCCTCACCGGCACCGGACTCGACACCCTGCAAACATTGCTGACTGACCGGCTAGAACCCGGACCCTACTACTACCCCCCCGATTTAATCACCGACCAGCCCGAACGGTTCATCATGGGCGAACTGATTCGCGAGCAAATTCTCCTGCTCACGCGCGAAGAGGTACCCCACTCCGTAGCCGTCACCATTGACCAAGTAGAAGAAACACCGGCAATTACCCGCGTTTTAGCCACCATCTGCGTCGAGCGCGACTCCCAAAAAGGGATTATAATTGGCAAAGCCGGCAGCATGCTCAAGCAGATTGGCACCGCCGCCCGCGAGCAAATGCAAAAATTAATCGCCGGCAAAGTCTATCTCGAACTTTTCATCAAAGTTCGCCCCAAATGGCGGCAATCCCGCCTTCGCTTGGCAGAATTGGGCTACCGGGTGGAGGAGGAATAACCTGATTTTAAACCGCAGATGAACGCAGATAAACGCAGATATTGTAACATCTGCGTGCATCGCGTCTGCGGTGGCAATTTTAAACCGCAGATGAACGCAGATAAACGCAGATATTATACCATCTGCGTTCATCGCGTCTGCGGTTGCAAAAATTACCGCACCGGCTCCAAAGCAAAGAACGTCTTAAAAATCTCGTTCCCTACCGCATTCACCTGCTGCTGCACGTCATAAACAAATTCGTGCAACCCCTTTTGAATGATTTCCTCAATGGTCAAATAATCCAGCTCCGAACGCAATCGCCCTAAAGCCCTTTCCACAGAATCTCGCCAGGTTCCTGGAGGCGTCCCCGTAATTTGGTGGAGCGAGTCTTCCGCCCCTGACACGCAAAATCGAATCGCACGGGGAAACTCCCGATCCAAAATCAGAAACTCCGCCACGCCGGTGGGCGTAATCCGGTGCTGGCACTTGCGATACATCTCGTAGGCGCTTGCGGATTTCAGCAAAGACATCCACTGAATTTCATCCAGCGTCGTGCCCACATCTTTCACCGAGGGCAGCAGGATATAATACTTGACATCCAGGATGCGGCTGGTCTTGTCCGCACGCTCCAAAAGACGCCCCACCTGACCGAAATGCCAGCCCTCATTGTGAGTCATTGTAGCATCCATGATGCCGGCAAACAAGTGGCTAGCCAGTTTCACCTGCGTGAAAAATTCGTGCAGCCCCGCTAAAGACTGTGCGGGGTCAGCCTCTTTCACCATCAGATAAAACGCATTGACTTGCTCCCACATTTCCGAAGAGATAATCTCTCGAATCGAGCGAGCGTTTTCCCGCGCCATCTGCAAGCACGACAGAATTGAGTTGGGATATTTGCTGTCAAACGTCAGGAACTGAATCGCTTTTTCTGCGGTGGCTTGACCGTAGCGCTCTTTAAACACCGGCAGATCGCCTGTTACCACGAGCAACGGCTCCCACTGCTGGGTGACTCCGGTGGGCGAGTCCAGTATCAGATTCAGATTCGCATCAATGAAACGGGCAATATTTTCGGCTCGCTCTACATAGCGGTTGAGCCAGTAAATTGAATTAGCAACGCGACTGAGCATAATTTGGTAATAGGTAATGAGCAATCCCCTCGTTCCCTGGCTCCGCCTGGGAACGCATACCCAGAGGCTCTGCCTCTTTCCTCTGAAAACACGAGGATCTGCCTCGTAAGAGCATTCCCAGCTGCTAGGCTGGGAACGAGAATATTTTAGAATTAATCCAACATCCGGGCATCCAAAATCCAAAATTCAGTGAGTGAGTACCCAAGTGTCCTTGCTGCCTCCCCCTTGAGAGGAATTGACCACCAAAGAGCCTTTTTTCAGCGCCACGCGGGTTAAGCCGCCTGGATTGACGCAGATATCTTTGCCATAGAGAATATAAGGGCGCAAGTCTACATGGCAGCCTTCAAAATGATCGTCTACAATGGTGGGCACCCGCGACAGGCAAAGGGTGGGTTGGGCGATGTAGTTGCGGGGGCTGGCTTGAATCCGCTGGGCAAATTCTTGCCGCTGTTCGGGGGTGGCGTGGGGTCCGACGAGCATTCCGTAGCCGCCGGATTCGTTGGCGGCTTTCACCACTAATTTGTCGAGATTCGCCAAAACGTGTTCTAGCTGCTTTGGCTCCCAGCACAAATAAGTGGGGACGTTGAGCAAAATTGGGTCTTCGCCGAGATAGTAGCGAATCATCTCAGGCACATAGGCGTAGATGACTTTATCATCTGCCACTCCTGTGCCGAGGGCGTTGGCAATAGCGACACGACCGGCTCGATAGACTTCCATGATGCCGGGAATCCCCAGCTGGGAATCTGGGCGGAAGACTTTTGGGTCGATGAAGTCGTCATCAATGCGCCGGTAAACCACATCCACTCGCTTCAGCCCTTTGGTGGTGCGCATCTGCAAGTATCCGTCCGCCACGACTAAATCCCGCCCCTCCACTAGCTCAACCCCCATCTGCTGGGCGAGGAAGGAGTGCTCGAAATAGGCGGAGTTGTAAATGCCTGGGGTGAGAACCACTACGGTGGGGTCGGCTAAATTCGCCGGTGCCAGATTCAGCAAGGTGTCCAGCAGGTGGCTGGGGTATTCGTGCACCGGCTGAATCTCCATTGTGCTAAACACCTGCGGGAAGGTGCTTTTCATCACCCGCCGGTTCTCCAGCACGTAGGACACGCCGGAGGGACAGCGGAGGTTGTCTTCCAGGACGTACCACTGGCCATCTCTGTCGCGCACCAAATCGGTGCCGGTGATGTGACACCAAATCCCTGCGGGCGGCTTCAACCCGACACAGGGTTTCAGAAAGCCCTTCGCCGAATAGATCAGCTCTCTGGGAATTGCGCCGTCGTCGAGAATTCTCTGCTGGTCGTATATGTCTGCTATAAATAGATTTAGCGCGTGGATGCGCTGCTTTAGCCCTCGATCGAGCCACGCCCACTCGCCGGCAGACACGATGCGGGGAATGATGTCAAAGGGAAAGATTCTCTCCGTCCCCTGACTGTCACCGTAGACACTGAAGGTGACGCCTAGCTTAAACAGGGCGATTTGCGCCGCCTGCTGTCGCTGCTTGAGTTCCCCCTCACAGAGGGAATTGATTTTTTCTATCAAGGGTATCGCTTCTGGGCGGGGTTGGCCCTGGGCCAAAAACAGCTCATCGTAGAAATCCCCTGGGTCGTATGTATGAAATCGCACTTTTAGCCGTCCGACTTTTTCAACTATAGGAGTAAGTTAACCGCTAAATCTCACCGGCAGTCTTCAATTCCTGCACTGCGCTGTTCCTCGAGTGGCCCTGGCGGTTAGCGGTATCCCCTCATTGTAACTGCATTGGTTGCGGCTCCCTCTCGGCAGTATAACATTTGTAACATAAGCCGGCCCGGCACTCTCCGCTTTCCCCTACAACCGTTTCATTCTGTGTAGAATTGATAAGAAGTCGGCAAGCACCTGCTGAGAATTTTTCCCGTCTAGGCGGGGGACGTGGACAAAGACGCACCGGCTGGGCAGCTGCCGGTCGCGCAGGTGCTTGAGAACTGAATAGTACAGCCCCTCACAGACGAATTTCCCCGCTTCGTGGCTGATCTCTGTTGCGGCTAAGTTCTCCACTAAACCTTCAATGTCAGCCGCAGCCTTAATCACCTCGTATCCATTCTTGGCGCGGGACTCTACGGTTAATTTCTCTCGCGATTCCGCCATGCCGCAGCAGATGATAGCATCAGGTTTCATGGCGTTGATTTGAGCGAGAACGCGATTTGGGGCTAGCTGGAAATCCACCGGCAGCTTCCGCAAGAATGTCAGGGAATCGCCGGGAAAGTGGCGTTGGGAGATTTTTTCTAATAAATCGTCTGATGAGTTGGATTTGTGGTGGGGGAGCCAGGTGTCAAAGGATGTGAGCAGGATTTTTCTAGTCATGGGTTTGTTAATGGCTAGTTGTTAATCGGGAGCATCCCTCTTTTTTATGATATACTGGTGTTACCTGGGTCTGTGCGGAATGCCGGTGTTTGTTGGGCGTTGCACATCAAAAGGATAAAACTGTAGGGGCAATCCCCCTGTGGTTGCCCCCCGCACTTCGGAGGGGGCAGCTCCCGGGGGCCTGCCCCTACAGACATTACCATCCGGCAATTGTGCAGCCCCATCAGTGCCTTGTTAAAATTTGCAAAATATTATATCACTTCCTTTGCCTAATGTCAAGCCCCTGACATCGCGCTTGGTGCCGGTGCCGGTGCCGGTGCCGGTGCCGGTGCCGGTGCCGGTGCCAGAGGCGATCGCAGATGGCTCCGACCGGCTCAATCTGCAATCTGCGATCGCAAGTGGCAAGATTTCGGCGGGGATGCCAGGGTTGTCGCAGAAACCCGGTTTCTGGGGTTTCTGGGGTTCGGCGGGGAGAAAGAAACCGGGTTTCTCAATCAAGATTTCGGCGGGGATGCCAGGGTGATCTCAGAAA
>JALOOK010000342.1 GCA_025454445.1 Oscillatoria sp. Prado101
CTGGGATACTCCCGGTTCACCAAACCCCAGCCAGCGGTTTTTCAGCAAGACACCCTGGATTTGCCCCGCTTTGCGAACCGCCCCACGAGCGTTGCCGTTGTTGGGGGCGGGCTAGCTGGGCTGGCTTGCGCTTATGAACTCAGCCAGCGGGGTTTCAGCGTGACGCTGCTGGAAAAGGCACCCCAGCTGGGGGGCAAAATCGCCAGCTGGCCCATCGAGGTGGCTGGCGAGCGGTTTATGATGGAGCATGGCTTCCACGGCTTTTTCCCCCAATATTACAACCTCAAGAGCCTAGTGGCGGAACTGGGCATCGCGGAAAATTTTGTCGATCTGAAGTTCTATTCGGTTGTCTTCCGGGAGAACAAGTACCAGCCAGAGGTGTTCCGCCCCAGCCGGTCGGCGTTTCCCTGGAATATCGCAGACTTGGCTGTGGCATCCCCCAACCGGCTGCGCTGGGGAATCGATCTCACCAAACCGGCACACTGGCAAGTTTTCCGGGCGATTACCGGCTTCCACCCGCAGAAGAGTTTCCAGCGCCTCGACAATATCTCGGTTGCCGAATGGGTTGAGCGGGATTTCCCCCAAGGGCTTTATGATTTGTATTTTCTCCCCTTTGCTAAGTCTAGCCTGAATGCGCCAGACCGGATGAGTGTGGGGGAATTGATGCAGTTTTTCCACTTCTATTTTTTTGGCAATCCCGAGGGGCTGGCGTTTAATGGCACGCGCCAGGATATGGGCACTTCTCTGGTGCAGCCGATTGCTAGGGCAATTGAGAGTGCCGGTGGCAAAATTGTTACCGGCGCAACCGTGAGCAACATTGACTGGCGCGACGGGCGGATTGACTCCCTCACCTATTATACCGGCAGTGCCGGCAGTTCTGTTCCCTTTTGGGTGAAGCGCAACCCGACACTGGAAACGGAGACGCCAGATGTCTCGTCTTTAGAATATTATGGTGCCGGCGATCAAGTGTTCGCGGTTGCCGATGGGGGGAAGGAAGCCATTTCCCTCACCTGCACCCACCAAGGCTGTACTGTCGGGCAGCAAGCCGATGGCCAATTTCACTGTCCCTGCCACGGTGCGGTTTTCGACGCTTCCGGTAAGGTGGTAAAAGGGCCGGCAGAGCGGGATTTACCGCGCTTTAAAGTGATTCAGCAACAGTCAGACGAGTTGCAGCTAGTCGGTGTGGAGACAGGTGTGAGGACTGAAGTCCTCACTACAAACTTAACTGCAAACTTACAGGCGGATTACTATGTTTTTGCCACCGACGTGCCCGGTGTGCGACAGCTGTTTAAGCGGATGACGGGCGATGTAGCCGGTGTGCGCACTCAGGTGGAAAAGTTAGCGATTGCAGATCCATTTGCCGTTGCTCGCTTCTGGTTTGACCGCGATTTCGAGTGGGAGCAAAGCTGGTTTACCTCGATATCGGGCTACCGGCTCACAGACAGCATCACGCTTTACCACCGAATTCAGGAGCAATTTATCGAGTGGCACAAGAAAACCGGCGGTAGCGTGGTGGAGTTGCACGCTTACTGCTATAAAGAGAAGGAATTTCCCACGCAAGAAGCGTTACTGGCGACTTTTGAGGAGGAATTGTATGAGATTGTGCCGGCGCTGAAAGAAGCGAATATTCTGCACCGGGAACTGGTGAACCAAAAGAATTTCTCTGGTTATCCGCCCGGAAGCTATACAGATCGACCGGCAACCAGCAGCGGTGTTCCCAATCTCATGTTTGCCGGTGACTGGGTGAAGATGCCATTTCCCTGCGGTTTGATGGAAAGGGCAGTAAGCAGCGGGTTGCTGGCGGCGAATGAGATTCTCCACCGTGAGGGGTTGCAGCGGCGAACGCTTCTGTCTGTGAATCCGGAAGGTGTGTTGCAGATTTAATATGAAACCGCAGATGCACGCAGATGAACGCAGATAAAATCAGCGTTTATCTGCGTTGATCTGCGGTTTATACCCTCGTTCCCAGGCGGAGCCTGGGAACGCCCCTTTAGAGGCTCTGCCTCGTTTCTTCACTGTCGTAAAGGTTGCTAAGCTGATGTTTTCTTCTGACGCACTCACCCAGCAGCGGGATATCCGTCAGCTGGGGATTAATTTGAATCACTGGTATGCTGTCGCTCGCAGCGCTGAGGTGAAAGCCCAGCCGGTGGGCGTCGTGCTCTGGAATCAACCGATTGTTTTGTTTCGAGACAGCACCGGCACTCCCTACGCCTTAGAAGATCGCTGCCCTCACCGGCAGGTTAAACTCAGTCACGGTTGCGTCAAGGGGGATGAATTGGAATGCGCTTACCACGGATGGAAGTTTAAGTCAAGTGGCGAGTGCGCGGAAGTTCCTTATCTGGAAGAGAACCAGAAATTGCCCAGCTGCAAGATTCGGCGGTATCCGGTGCGGGAGCGAGACGGTTTTATCTGGCTGTTTCCTGGGGATGCCGGTGCTGATTTGGTTGCGCCACTGGGCGTACCGGAGTGGGATCACCTCAATTATATCGCCACGGTTTCAACGATTAACTGCAAAGCCCACTATTCGTATCTGGTTGAGAACCTGATGGATATGTATCACGGGCATTTGCACCAGGATTGGCAAGCTTGGGCGGAGCCGGTGCTGCAAGATATCCGGGAAGACGACAGTCGGGTAGACGCGCACTATCAGGCGCAAAGCTATTACAGGATTGACAAGATTTGGTCAGTAACGCAGCTGTTATTACCGGCGCTGCGCCGGTTGCACCCGGAACCCTTGGATGTCAGCTACATTTACCCGCACTGGATGTCTACCTTGGGGAAGGATTTCAAGATTTACTGCCTGATTTGTCCGGTTAGCGAGAGAGAGACTCGTGCGTATCTCATCCATTTTACATCACTGAATGCGTTTTGGCGATTGCACAAGCTGCCGGTGGTGTTTCGCCGGTTTGTGAAAGACAGTTTGTTTGGTTCGGCGCAGAAGTTGCTAGACGGTTTGGTGCGCCAGGATGTGGTGATGATTGAGGAGGAGCAGCAGGCGTATTTGGAGAATCCTGAGCGGCGGAATTATGAGTTGAATCGGGCGCTGGTGAGCGTGCAGCGGTTGATCAGGAGTCAGGCAAATATGCACTCAAACTGAATATCTTCAGGGACAAGTGGGAACAGGCTGGGACAGGCGGGACGCCTGTCCTACGTCGGGGGCGGGACGCCTGTACCACTTCCAGGCGTCAGGCGTCTCGTCTGTGCTGCCGCATCTCCCTTATCATTGGGAAAGCAGCTAGAATAAAATCATGGCAACACAACCCAGGGAAATTCAACGTTACATTGCCCAAGATGGCAGAGTTCCTTTCGATGAGTGGTTTTATTCCCTCCGGGATGCCAACGCCAAAGTCAAGATTGAGGCGCGGTTTGACAGAGTGAGTCGCGGCAATCTGGGAGACTGTCGTTCGGGAGCATCCCATTTTTGTAATCCCCCTCACCCCCAACCCCTCTCCCACAAGGTGAGAGGGGAGAATTCTTTATTCTTTCGCCCCTCTCCCGCCCTGGGAGAGGGGGGGAACGGGGGGTGAGGGTGACAATCTTTGCCAAAATGGGATGCTCCCCTGTCGTTCAGTGGGAGAAGGTGTCTTTGAATTGAGGATTAACTTTGGCCCAGGCTACCGAATCTATTTTGGACAAGTGGGTCATCTATTCTCCTTCTCCTCTGTGGCGGGGATAAAAGCACTCAAGATCAGGACATCCGCAAGGCTAAAGAATACTGGACAGATTACAGGAGTCAAGACAATGCCTAGAAGTTTACCGTACCACCCCTTTAAGATTCAAAATCTCAAATATCCCAAATACTCGGCTGGCTACATTACGGCGATCTTGGAAGAAAAAGATCCAGAGCCTGAACTGCTCGAAGTAGCCCTAAAAGATGTATTCGAGGCAATTGGCGAGCCAAGTCGGTCTGAAGAGGAAGCTAAGCAGCACCTGGAAAAGTTAGATGAGGTGCTGTCTAAAAAAGGAAGTGATGCCATTTACAGTCTGGGAGAGTGGCTGAACGCTTTGGGTTTAAAGCTAACTGTTACTGTTTGTGAGGAGGAACAGGAAAGTCCTGCAGAAGCTGTGCAACCCTCTGAGGTAACAGTTGGCTGAGACAGCCGGCTGTTCCCCGCTGTATCCCCACCGGCACTCTTCCGCTGCCGGTGTGACATCCAGCCCTCTGAACAATTTGCAATCGCTGGTCAAGCTTCGCCCTCGCATCTCACCCAACCAAGTCTGCCGGCGACGCCGGTTAAAATGTCTTTTTTGTAGAGAAGTAGAACAATGAATGTCACCGATCGCGAGTGTTACGTCATCATTGAACGGGATGAAGATGGGGGAGCATCCCATTTTCGTAATCCCCCTCACCCTCACCGCCCGCACTTTGGGGTGAGGGGAGAATTCTTTATTTTTCCCCCCTCTCCCTTGATGGGAGAGGGGGGGGAACGGGGGGGTGAGGGTGACAATCTTTGCAAAAATGGGATGCTCCCTGAAGATGGGTATTATGTTGGGGAAGTTCCTCAGAGCAAAGGCTGTTACAGTCAAGGAGAAACGATTGATGAGTTGATGGCCAATATCAAGGAAGTTATTGAACTCTGTTTGGAAGAAGAGGGAGATGAGAGAGTGTAGCGTTCCGCTTTGCGGAACGCCCCCTACTAAGGCATACAGGCTTTGCCCCCACCGGCACGGCAGGCATCACTTCGCCGAGCGCTTATTGACCTCCTTCTGAATCGCCTTTAAGTTACCCTCAATCGCACCTTTAAATATATCATAGAACATCCCCTCAGGAGTTCCCCCCTTCGGTTTGGCTTGCACCTCTTGCGTAATCAGCACCTGGGTCTGCTCTCTCCCTGGAATCTCAGAAACCGGCTCAATTAGCCAGAAACCTTGCAACTCTTTTAAATCCCCATCCACCAGACGAAAATCAATCCGCTGTTTCTCTGTCTCGGTATTCTCTGTGCGCACCCGCGAAGTCACACTCACCAGAAATACCTGTCGCTCGCTAACCTGCTCCACAACCTTGCGATTGCCATTCGCTCCCACAATTTTAGTGGAAACAACATTCGGCAGAAACTTAGGGAAATTCTCGTAATCCGTGAGTACCGACCAAACTACGTCAGGCTTTGCCGTCACCAACACCTTGCCCACATAGTTCCCTTCAACGCCTGTGACAACAGTCTTGCCATTGCGCAAAGCGACACGTTCTTCCACCGGCAGCCGGTCAACAGGGCCATCAAAAAGACCTGCCCTCACCGGCACTGCCGGCACTGTCGCCATCCCAGCCAAAACGGACAAGCACCCCGCAATTAAACCTGTTCGCCAGCGGTTGACCATATTAATCAGTTTTCAGTTGTCAGTTGTCAGCTTTTAGCTTATAATAAAAAAGTGCACCGCGTCAGACCCCAGCAGCTAAAAACTCAGAAGTAGGGTGGGTTCCCTCTTAGGGAACCCACCTCAAACTGTTACAGCCCAACTACTTTCCTTTGGGCTAAAGCCCAACTACTTTCCTTTGGGCTAAAGCCCAACTACTTTCCTTTGGGCTAAAGCCCAACTACTTTCCTTTGG
>JALOOK010000343.1 GCA_025454445.1 Oscillatoria sp. Prado101
AAACTGATATAATATAGGGCTTGGAGTTATTGTGTACTGTTTTTTAAAGGGACGGCTATGGATATTCTGACGCTTGGTTGGGCTGCATTGCTCAGTGTTTTCACCTTCTCGATAGCGATGGTAGTCTGGGGGCGCAACGGTTTGTAGGCTGTCCCCGCTGCCGTTTGTAGTTGGGCTTTAGCCCTCTTGTTCGTAGTTGGGCTTTAGCCCTCTTGTTCCTAGTTGGGCTTCAGCCCACTTGTTCGTAGTTGGGCTTTAGCCCTCTTGTTCCTAGTTGGGCTTCAGCCCAAAAGTTTGTAGTTGGACATTGGGCATCATCGCATTGGGCATTGCGCATCATGCCCAATACCCATGTCCTAAACTGACTGTCTACTGCTATATGCTTGTTTATCCAGATACTGCTTTGAAAAATTGTTTAATATACGATAAGTTTACTGGCTTCAGAATATGAGTGCCTCACAGAAAAGAAATCTCTGGGATTCGATAAGTAATTTAGCGCTGATTCGGTTTTTGCTTCTGTTCGCCTCAGGGTGGGCTTTTCTCCAGCTTTTATCTTACTTTGAAACTGTGATTGTTGTTTTCACATTTTCAGCAATTGTGGCTTTTCTACTCAGCTATCCTGTGAGATGGCTGCAGCGGTTTTTACCCAGAGGTATAGCAGTTGGCTTAGTGTTCTTGCTGAGTCTGGTAGTTGTTGGCGGTTTGACCATCACTGTGGGCTTAGCGCTTCTCTCTCAAGGGCAGCAATTAATTAACAGGGTGACAGAGTTTGTCAACGATCTCGCCCCTCTATCCCAGCGAACAGAAGCGTTTCTCCGCGAGCGCAACCTTCAGGTCAATTTGCAGGTTATTGAAGAACAATTGCGATCTCAAGCTTTAGCAGGATTGGTTTCTAGTATAGCTGTTCTGCAAGTATTTGTCACTAATTTAGTGAGCTTGATTCTGATTTGGGTGGTTTCTTTTTTCATGGTTTTAGATGGGGAGAGACTTTGGCGGTTGCTGCTGAAAATTATGCCGGTACACCTGCATGAACGATTGACAATTACGATTCAGCGGAACTTTTTAGGGTTTTTTCAGGGGCAGCTGCTCTTAATGCTATTTATGACAACTGCTAGCTTTGTTGTTTTGCTGGCATTACAGGTGAATTTTCCCTTGGTTTTAGCGGTCATCCTGGGAGTTTTTGAGTTAGTGCCTGGAATTGGAGCGACATTAGGCATTAGCTTGATTTCTTTCCTGGTGGTAGCTCAAAATGTTTGGTTGGCTTTAAAAGTCCTATTATCTTGCATCATCCTCCAGCAGCTACAAGACAATTTGATTTACCCCAGAATTATGCGAAACTCACTCAATATAAATCCTATTTTGGTGTTTTTCGCTCTTTTAATAGGAGCCAGATCCGCAGGGCTTTTAGGTATAGTTATTGCTATACCTATTACTGGAGTCCTGGTAAGTTGGTTTGAAATTGAGGAAATGAAAGGAGAGGGTGAGGCAAAACTTAGAGAGTCAAAATTGGGAAGTAAAAATTAACTGTTTTGCGGGATTAAATTGCCGGTTCTGCCTCAGTCTGAGTGGGGCGGTTCAAAACGCAAGTCCTTGTCACCAAGGAAAGCTGGTAAAGCCGCTCCCAAACGTGAGTGAGAGGGGGTGTATAAATCAACCCAAGTTGCTACGATCGCAGTGAGTCAGGTGATATCCCCCCCTAGCCCCCTCACAGGTGTAGGTCTTTTACACACCTTGGCAGAAATGGCGTTTTTCCGTGGGCAACTCCCTCTTCTCTCTTGGCGCTCTCTGCGTCGGGCGCGGTTCATTACTAATTTTAACTTAACACCAATGCCCCCACAGCCACCGTGTGCAAAAAACCCACACTTGTGAGCCTTTTTAAGGGGGGTTTGGGGGGAGCTGGATGCAAAGACATTGTAGGTAGAAACTTGAGTGAAATTAATTGTTAATCAGCCCTAGGGCCAGAAACCGTTTTTCTTCTCTAGACAGCCATAATTTTTCCACTTCCTCACCAGAAGAAACCCGGTTTATTGTGGCAACACCGGCTTCCGGCATCAAAAGTTAGGGCAGCGGTGCGCCCAACCCTTTAATGCAGAACTTTTCCGATATAATTTTACCATAAACTTAGTCAGGGAAACAACATGGCTGGCAAAAAAATCTTGATGCTCGTCGGTGACTTCGTGGAAGACTACGAGGTGATGGTGCCCTTTCAAGCCTTACTGATGGTGGGCCACACCGTCAGCGCCATCTGCCCTAACAAGAAAGCCGGTCAGAAGGTTCGCACCGCAGTCCACGATTTTGAAGGGGACCAGACCTACAGCGAGAAACCCGGTCACAACTTCACTTTAAACGCCACCTTCGATGAAGTGGATGCTGCAGATTACGACGCCTTGGTAATTCCGGGCGGACGTGCGCCGGAATATATCCGCCTCAATGAAAAGGTGCTGGAAATTACCCGCCACTTCGCCCGCACCAACAAGCCGATCGCTGCAGTGTGCCACGGTTTACAAGTCTTGGCTGCAGCCGGTGTGCTGGAAGGCAAGCGCTGCACAGCTTACCCCGCCTGCGGTCCAGATGTGGTGCGGGCCGGAGGCGAATACATTCAGATTGCCGTCGATCAGGCGGTGGTTGATGGTAACCTGGTGACGGCACCGGCATGGCCGGCCCACCCCCGCTGGCTAGCTGAATTCCTCAAAGTTCTGGGCACCCGCATCGAACACGGCGATTTAGTCTCCGTCTGAAACAGCCCAGGCAAAAGCACAGGCGCTCTGGCCTGTGCTACGTCTCTCTCCCGCGCTTGCGTTCCAGGCTTATATACCAGATTTTGACCGAAAACTAACGCCTGTTACAACACTTAACAAAAATCTGCGTTAGCTCACTTATCACCTATAAAACCAAAGCTGTATGCCACTGATAAAAGTCAAAGTAAAACCCAATTCAAAACAGCAAACTATCATAGAAGAACCCGATGGCAGCCTGACAGTACAGCTGAAGTCGCCGCCGGTGGATGGCAAAGCGAATGAGGAACTCATCAAACTCCTGGCTGTAAAATTTGACGTGCCCAAATCTCAAATACGAATCAAATCAGGGCTGTCCTCAAAAAATAAGCTAGTTGAAATCGTGCTCTAAGTGTAACGCACCCTATACTATGCATTTTAAGTGCATCGTCTGTTCTACTTATTGGCGTCATACCCTGCGTTAAGCAGA
The DNA here is from genome assembly GCA_025454445.1 of Oscillatoria sp. Prado101. GTDB lineage: Bacteria > Cyanobacteriota > Cyanobacteriia > Cyanobacteriales > Oscillatoriaceae > Oscillatoria. The sequence continues at coordinate 3,205 of JALOOK010000343.1, forward strand.
TCCGCGCGTCTATTGCGTATTGGCAGGTAAAATCAAAACGCATATCTGTTACTCTTTTAACCCCAAAGGGTAGGGATTAGCAATGCCATAACCTTGGGCATAATCCACACCCAACCCTCGAATAACCCTGAGGATGTCATCATTCTCCACAAACTCAGCAATGGTTTGCAAGCCCATGACATGGCCAATACGGTTAATTGCTTCTATCATAGCCACATAGACCGGATTATCCACCACATTCTTAACAAAACTACCATCTATTTTCAGATAATCCACCGGCAGATTGTTCAGATAGGCAAAAGAAGAAGTGCCACTGCCGAAATCATCCAAAGCAAACGAGCAGCCCAGTTCCTTAAACGTGCGGATGAACTGCCCCACCTTACTCAAAGAAGCCAGGGCGACTGTTTCAGTAATTTCAAAACAGATCGCTGGCGGCGAAATCTGGTGAATGGCGAATTGCTCGTGCAGGAAGTCAGGGAACTGATCGTCGTTGAGGCTGGCACCAGAGAGATTGATAGCGTAAAGCCTTTGCGGAGTGTCAGCTGTCAGATGTCGCTCGCCACTGCCGGCATTCTGCCGAACTTCCACCCCTGACAAATAAGCGAACAAAGTGCGGATCACCCAGCGGTCGATCGTGTGCATAATATTGTAGCGCTCAGCAGCAGGAATAAACGCCATTGGCGAAACCAGCTTGCCGGTTTCATCTTCAAGGCGCAGGAGAACTTCCTGATACTCCCGATTCGACACCCCCGGCGTCAGGGGAAGAACCGGCTGCAAATAAAGGCGGAAACGATTTTCCTCAAACCCTTGAGTGATGCGGGAAACCCATTGTATTTGGTTGTGCTGCTGCGCCAGCTCGCTGTCGGAAGCTTCGTACACATGCACCCGATTCCGACCTTGCTCTTTAGCGGCATAGCAGGCGGCATCCGCTGCATTTAATACATTCGTCAAGCAGCGGCTCTCGGCATTAATCGCCACTAACCCAATACTGGCACCGATGGTAAAAGTTTTGTCCTGCCACACGAAACGAAACGCCTGGATACTCTCGCGCAGCGAATTGGCAACTCGCCGAGCCTGCTCCAGAGGACACTGCTGCAGCAGCACGGCAAATTCATCGCCGCCCAGACGCGCCAGAGTGTCAGTTTTGCGCACACCGGCTTGCAGGAGGGCGCTGACTTGGCGGAGCAGCTCGTCCCCTGCGACGTGACCGCAGGTATCGTTAACAATCTTAAACCGGTCGAGATCCAGATAGCACAGCCCGTGCTGCTGGTTTTGCGTCTGAGCTTGCAGCATGGCCCGCTTCAGGCAACCCTCAAATTCGCGCCGGTTTACCAAGCCGGTGAGGGCGTCGTGGCTGGCTTGCCAGGAGAGCTGGCGGGCGAGCACTCGTTCTTGGGTGACGTCGTGAAACACCAGCACCGCACCCACAATCTGGCCATCACTGCCGTGAATGGGCGCAACGGACTCGTCAATCGCTAGCTCAGTGCCGTCTCGGGCTATCAGCAAGCTGGGGTTGGCCAGGGAGCAGGTGCGGTTGCCCCGCAGCACGCTTTCCACCGGATTTTCCACCGGCTTGCGGGTGATTTCGCTGACCGGCTGGAACACCTGACTCACCGGCAGCCCCAGCGCCTCCTGAGCCGGCCAACCCGTCAGACTCTGCGCTGCTGGGTTGATCAGCGCAATCTGCCCCAAAGCGTCGGTGGCAATCACCGCATCCCCAATTGAGTGCAGCGTGATCTGAGCCAGCTCCTTTTCTTGGAAAAGCAGCTCGTTTATCCGTTGGCGTTCGGCAATTTCCGCTTGCAGCTGGGCTAAGCTTTGCTCCAGCTCGGCAGTGCGCTCTCTCACCAGCTCTTCCAAGCGCTCCTGGTGCTGGCGCAGCTCTTTTTCCGCTCGGATGCGCTCCACAATCTCCACCACCAGGCTATCGTTGGACTCCTTGAGCGCCGCCGTGCGCTCCGCGACTCGGATTTCCAGTTCTTCCTTTGCCTGTCTGAGTGCGGCTTCTGCATTAGCTCGCTCAGTGATGTCCGTGCCGGTGCAGATGATGCACTTCACTGAACCGCCGGCATCCAGAAGGGCGGTATTCGACCAGGCAATCCGCCGGTGACTCCCGTCTTTGGCCACCCAGTGGCTTTCATAACTGTCCGGCTGGGGCCCCGTTTTGTCAAGAGCCGGCAAATTGTCACTGGCCTGGGTTAGGGGGCAGCCATTGGGCGACAGGGGCGGCTGGCTGGCCAAGTTTTGTGTACAATTTGTACACAAATTTTCCTGCGTTTTGTCAAGAGCTGGCCAATTGTCACTGGCCTGGGTTAGGGGGCAGCCATTGGGCGACAGGGGCG
>JALOOK010000344.1 GCA_025454445.1 Oscillatoria sp. Prado101
AGCGTTTGTCCAGCTTTTCCAGGGAGGCGTACAGAATTAAAACCATATAGGGCAAGTAGCTATAGCTCATGCCAATCAGCACAGCACTGCTGCGGTTGAGCAAATCCAGCGCCGGAAGCCCCAGGGTGGTGAGGACTGTATTGAGGACGCCGGTGGGGCGCAAAATGGTAATCCAAGCGTAGGAGCGCAGCAGGGAGGATGTCCACAAAGGCAGGACGAATCCCAGCAATAGCAAATTCCGCCACTTGCTGGGGGATTTGAGGGCAATCCAGTAGGCGACTGGGAACCCCAAGAGCAAACAAAGCGCTGTGGTGCCGGTGGAAAAGAACAGCGAACGCCCCATCACCTGCAGTTTTATCGGCTCGAACACCCGCAGGTAGTTGTCGATTCCCGAAGGATTCACCAAATCTCCGGGTTTGATATTGGGCACCAAACTCAGCTCAAAAATGATTAGGGTTGGCACCACTAGCAACAGCAGCAACCACAGGCCGGCAGGGCCAAGCAAGACCAGAGGGCCGAACAATTTTGACCCCAGCCGCCGAATGTCGGGCTGAGACTGTGGGGAAGGGGAATGGGAGGTTTTTGTGGATACAGACACGGGTTTACGCGATTGATGAAAGGATTTTGGATTTTAACCGCAGATGAACGCTGATAAACGCAGATAATTATCAGCGTTCATCTGCGTTTATCTGTGTTTATTTATAGGAAAACTCGAACATTTTGGAGGCCAGGATTTGGATTGGGGGTTGAGGATTGATTGCTTCTGCCCTACGCTCATTGACTTGGGAGAGTTTATGTGCTAGTTAATTGCGTCCACAAACTCTCGTAAAGTTCGGTGGCGTCTCCCACCGGCGCAACGCTTTCGCAATTTTTAATGGCTGATTCTGGCGGAAACAAGCTAGTATTGCTGCGGATTTCTTCGGGCAATACCTCGAAAGCGGCGCGACTGGGTGTGGCGAAGCTCAATCGCTCGCACAGACCGGCTGATACGGACGGTTGCAAGACAAAGTTTATCCAGGCATAGGCTCCCTGTAAGTTGGGGGCAAATTTGGGGATAACCAGGGTGTCTGTCCACAGGGAAGAGCCACTTTTGGGCAGGACGTACTGAAACTTGTCGTCTTCTTCAATCAGTTCATTGGCGTCAGAAGAGTAACACATCGCCAGCAACAGATCGCCGGTCAATATTTGCGGACGCCATGCGTCGGTGGTGAAGCTGGCGATTGCCGGTTTGAGCGCTTTTAATTTTTCATACGCCTGCTGGATTTGTTTGGGATCTGTGGAATTGTACGAGTATCCCAACATCCGCAGCACCGCGCCCATGACTTCCCGCACATCTTCCAGCAGCGTCATCCGCCGCGACAGAACCTTCTGGTACTCCCACAAGTAGTTCCAATCTTCGGGAGGCTGTTTCAATTTTTCGGTGTTGTAAATCAAGCCGGTGGTTCCCCAGCTCACCGGCACGCTGTGGCGGTTCCCCGGATCGTAGTCAGGGTTTTGGAATTGCTCGAACAGCTGGTTGATCACGGGGAGGCGGGAGCGATCGAGTTCGGCGAGTATGTCCAGCTCGATCATCTTTCTCACCATATACTCGGAAGGGTAGATGATGCTGTAGGCGCTGCCACCCCCGGCTTGAATCTTGGCCAGCATTTCTTCATTGGAGCTAAACAAGTCGGCAATCACTTCAATGCCGGTTTGCTCGGAGAAGCTTTTGATCAACTCGTCATCTGTATAGTTCGCCCAAGTGTAGATGTACATTTTAGTGGGCGGGAGGGGACCGGGGGATGACTGCACGCTTCCCAGCCTCCAGCCGCAGCTGGTGAGCGCCATCCCAGAAATCGCGGCGGCTGACGTCTGCAAGAACTGACGCCGCGTAGGTTTGAGCTGAGTATGGTTTGAATCTGTTGGATGCACTGTTTTTTTGCGTGAGGGATTGGGGAGCGGGGTATTTTATGTTGGCGGTTTGGGAGAGGATGTTTTTTAATGAACCGCCCCCGTGAAGGGACGCCAAGGCTGGAGTTGTGGGGGGGATTGATTGGGCAGCCGGTTTAAGATAATTTTAGCAGTATCTTACAGATTGTTCTAGGGGCAGGGGTTCTCCGGTTTCGGCGTCGGTATTTTGGCAGGCAAACATCATCTCTGGAGATAGTTTTTCAAATTCTAAGCGATTGCCTTGGCGATCGAGAAGGTAGCCGCGCAGTTCTTTGACCGGCAATTTTGTTAGGGGGTCGGTTTCGGCGGTGAAGGATCGCAGTACCAGAGAGCCTGTGGGCTGGCACTGACTGGCGAGCAGGGTGAGGAAGAATTCTTTCACCCCTGGTTTGTCACCGTAGCGCACCTGATGGCCTTGGCGTTCCATCTCCACCACAAATCCATTGCCGTCACTGCCGGCAAAGGTGGCGATTGCTTGTGAGTGACAGTGTGACTCTAGCTCTTCTAAAAATTCATTTAATCCCTGAATTTTCATCCTAATTGCTTGTTGATAGAGATTCGATATCGGTAAGCTTGGGCATCAACCAAAAGGGCAGTGGGCGGTGGGCGATCGGGCCCGATCTCATTGGGCAAAAGGGGATTGGGGATTGGGGATCATCGCATTGGAAATTGCCAATGTCCCATACCTGATGTCCAATGTCCCATGTCCCATGCCCCATGCCCCATTCCCAGGCGGTGTCAGGCGGTGAGGGCGATGCAGTCTGCCGGTGCCCAAGAGGCGTAGATGGGAGTGTCGGTGTCTGGCAAACTGCCGACGCTGTTGGGCTGCATCACGGTTAGGGTGTCCCCAGAAAGCAACTCGACTAGATAGTGAACGTGGGTGCCCAGGTACATGACGTGCTTCAGGCGTCCTTCAAAGCTGTTCGCCGGCACGGATGGCGGGTAAAGGCTGAGCTGGATTTTCTCGGGGCGGACGCTGACCACAATCTGTTCACCACTGCCGGTGTGGTTCCAGGTTTCCAGGGGCTGCACGACAATTTTGAGCTTTCTGTCGGTGAATACCTGCAGGGTTGAGCCGTCAGAGCTTTCTAGCCGGCCTTTGAAGAGGTTGGTGTCCCCGATAAAATCAGCTACGAATGGGCTTCTGGGGCGCTCGTAAATCTCTCTGGGACTGCCGATTTGCTCAATGCGCCCGTGGTTCATGACGGCAATCCGGTCTGACATGGACATGGCCTCTTCCTGGTCGTGCGTAACCATGACAAAGGTCAAGCCCAGGTCTTGGTGCAGGTTGGACAGCTCTACCTGCATTTCTTTGCGCAGTTTCAGGTCTAGGGCACCTAAGGGTTCGTCCAGCAACAGCACTGCGGGCCGGTTGACAAGGGCCCGGGCTAGGGCGACGCGCTGCTGCTGTCCTCCGGACAGCTGGGCCGGAAACCGGTGGGAGTAGGATTCCATTTTGACGAGTTTGAGGGCTTCTCTGACTCGCTCTTCGATTTCTGTTTTGCCCTGGCGCTTGATCCGCAGTCCGAAGGCGATGTTTTCCCAGACGTTCAGGTGGCCAAACAGGGCGTAGCTTTGAAATACGGTATTCACCGGCCTGCGGTAGGGGGGAATTTGGGTCATGGACTGCCCCCGAATCAGCAGCTCTCCGGCTGAGGGCGTCTCAAACCCGGCGATTAAGCGCAGTGTGGTAGTTTTCCCGCAGCCGGATGGGCCGAGAATGCTGAAGAATTCGCCCCGTCGGATGTCGAGGTCAACCCCTCGCACGGCGGTTTCGCCGTTAAAGACTTTGAACACTTTGCGGAGTTCAACGTCAAAAGCTGTGTCCGTCGCGGTCGCGTTTCGGTCGTGCGTAGCAGTCTGAAACATGGTGGTTATCCCTGCGGTGATGCCTGACTCCTGGTTTGTGCCAGTTCTGCAAATCCGTCTTATTTGGGTTTATTTTAACTGGCTGTTAGGGCTTAGGGGTTACGCCCCATAGGGATGCAAGGATTTTGGATGCCCGGATGCAAGGATGCCCGGATGCAAGGATTAGGGATTGATTGTTGTGTTCCATACCAGCGTGCCCCATGCCCCATACCCCATACCCCATACCCCATACCCCATGCGAGAGTGCAAGCTCGATCCAGTTGGCTTACTATTGTCCAAGGTTGGCAGCTGGCTGCCTATTCCAATTCTGCCCAATTTCAAGCTCTTGAGTGCCTGTGGGCTCCAACCTTTTTGATCTGAGGATTTTTCAGCAATGATGGCTAGACTTTTCTCTAATTTTGTGCTATTGCAGCTCGTGCGGTCGCTACTCTGGGGAAAACGTCACTGGTGGCTCTCGGCACTGCTGTGGCTGGCAATTGCGGCACCGGCTCTGGCCTTGGAATTGCGGGTGGCCATTGAGGAGGGAGCCGGTTCGGTGAAGGTGGGCAGTTCGACGACTGCTGTGGTTCGCAATGGTGCGGGTCAGGTACTGGGCCAACTAGCCGGTCGGAATAGCTTTTTTGCGCAGCGCAAGGGCCGTTTTGTGGCCCTCAATCGCTGGCAGGCGGGCCAAATTTGGATTGAGCCGCAAGGCGATGGCTATGTTTTTATTGACAATCGCTGGTATCGCGGGCGCATTTTTCTGGTTCCCACCGGCAGCGGTTTGACGGCTGTCAATTATGTGGATTTGGAACAGTATCTCTACAGTGTGATTGGGGCGGAAATGGGGGGCAATTGGCCCGAAGACGCCCTCAAGGCCCAAGCTGTGGCGGCTCGCTCTTACGCGCTTTACGAGCGCCAAAGCAGCGCTAAGCGGGTGTATGATGTGGGGGACACGCAGGGATGGCAGGTGTACAAAGGGGTGGAAACGGAATCCCCCGGCACTTATGCGGCGGTCAAGGCTACAGCTGGCCAAGTTCTGACTTACGGCGGGGAGGTGATTCTCGCCGCCTACCACGCGGCGTCAGGAGGACATACAGAAAATGTGGAGGATGTCTGGGGGGAATCTCTGCCATATTTGCGGGGTGTGCCCGATTACGATCAGGGAACTCCGGGATTTCAGTGGACAAAAAGTTTTTCAGTTGCTGAACTCAGCGATCGGATTGCCGGTGTTGGTAATATTGTCTCGGTGACGCCGGTGCGCACTACACCTACAGGCGGGATCGTTAATATTAGAGTGGTGGGAGATGCCGGTACGAGATCCCTGAGAGGGGATTCTTTGATGGAAATTCTGGGACTGAGGAGCTCTCGGTTTAGGGTTAGCCCCCAGGGTGGAGGTGCGGATAAAGGCAATTCCAAATCCCCACCGGCAGCTTTTGTATTTCAAGGGTACGGTTTTGGCCACCGTGTGGGAATGAGTCAGTGGGGCGCTTACAATTTAGCGAAGCGGGGATACCCTTACAATGCAATTTTGGCACACTATTACCGGGGCGCTACTTTGGCGAGAATTCAGGAACGGTAACTGGGTTGGGGTGCGTTTCTTGCACCCAGCAAGGCGTAGGACAGGCGTCTCGCCTGTCCATAAATAACCGCATATTCAGCCCCAAACTTCGTACTTAGGCTTCACCCCAAAGGTTCGTAGTTGGGCTAAAGCCCAAAAACTTCGTACTTAGGCTTCACCCCAAAGGTTCGTAGTTGGGCTAA